>NZ_JBNJRW010000008.1:0-165099 GCF_050113895.1 Aestuariimicrobium sp. Y1814
CCCGGAACAAGAAGCGCAGCTGAGCATCCCGTCCCGGGTGTGCTGCGGCGACACCTTCGCGCGCACGCCGAACCGTTTGAGTGGCGTGGCGACATGAATCGGTGCATCCCGACATAGGTCGACCTGTGTCGGTGTGAACACAACGCTGTCCGCGTTAATCGGCCATGTCGGCGGACCTGTTCTCGGGCGGCCCTGACGGATATCGTTGCCGCATGGCCGAACGAGCCTCGGCAGGGTGGCATCCGGATCCCTCAGGCCGTCACGAACGCAGGTACTGGGACGGTGCCAGGTGGACTGATCACGTCGCGTCCCAAGGCCGACAAGGAGTCGACCCTCTGATCCCGGCACGGAGCGGAGCGGGACAGCCGCGGCCGACGGGCTGGTGGCCCGATCCTTTCGGCCGGCACGAGCAGCGCTACTGGGACGGTATCCGGTGGACAGAGCGAGTGCTGTCGCGGGGTGTCCCGGGTGTTGACCCGGCAGTGCCGCACGCAACCAGGAGGACGCCCACGAGTCGAACGAGCAACAAGGTTGCGCGCCAAGCCCGCAAGGTGCTGGCTGCTGACGAGACTCCCGAGGGAGGGGGCACCCTTTTCACAGAGCAGGTGCTGGTGGTGAACCAGAAGGCCAAGGTGTTCGGTTCACGGGTCGGGTACTCGGTGTTCAGCCAGCACGGTCACCAACTCGGGACGATCGAGGAACTTCGTCGCGACCTGTCGTCCAAAGTGGCGGACAGCATCATTGGTCGGGCAGAGGACAAACGCGAACGCCGATATCGCCTGGTGGATCCGCAGGGCCGAGTTCTTCTCGCCATGATGCGCCCTGCAATGGGCTTTTTCCAGGTGAAGGGGAAGCTGTCCGTGCAAGGGGAACGAGGAGTGCCAATCGGACAGATTGTCCACGAGTCATGGGGCGTGGCAGGAGCGGTGGCCACGGTGGCGCATACCGGGATCACAAGCGCATCAGCCATCGTGGGCTGGACGATCGGTGGCGTCACGGGACTGCTTGCAGCATCCGCCCTGGGTGGAGCTCAAGAGGTGGTCTCGGCGTCCGTGGAGGGGCTCGACAAGGTCGGTCATGCCCGATTTGGTCTTGAGGCCCAAGGGAAGCGCCTGGGGTCCGTGCACGCCGATGGGATGGACCAGTGGGGGTTCAACGTGCGTGATCTGGAAGGGAAAGAAATCGCTCGCGTGACCAAGACCTGGGCGGGGTGGATGAAAGAGCGCTTCACCACTGCAGACCATTACGTCATCAAGCTGCATGGCCCGATCGACGAGCCATTGCGCTCGTTGGTGATCGCCGCGGCCCTGGCGATCGACATTGAGCTGAAGGAGCGTGGGGAGCAGACGCGTGGGTCGACGTTCTCGGGAACGCGCACCTTCAGGTGAGTTGGGATGAGCCGCTACGCCGATGCGTGGCTCGGCGGCCATGGGGTAATGACCTGTATTTTGTTCATGTGACCAGTAGGATGGTCACATGCACTTTGGTGAAGCCTTCGGCGGTGTGATCCCCGGCGCGCGTGGCGCCGTGCTCGGCGCACTGATGCGGACTGCCGCGCCCCTGACCGGGCGGCGCGTTCATGCACTGGTGGCAGATCGGCACAGCCTGGGTGCGGTGCAGCAGGCGCTTCGGGAGCTTGAGCAACTGGGGCTGATCACGACCGAGACCATCGGCCGAGCTGGTGTCCACCGCATCAACGAACGTCACGTGGCGATCGCGCCACTGCGACTCCTGGCCAGTCCGGTCGAGATGCTGGGTCACGTCGTACGCGAAACTGTGAGTGGTGCCGACGCTGTGATCGTTTTTGGATCCGTCGCCCGCGGTGAGGCACATGCAGACAGCGACATCGATCTGGTCGTGGTCGCATCAGAGGCGTGGGCTGGCAGAGCGGACCTGCAGCGACAGGTCCAGGAACAACTCGGCAATGAGTGTGACATCCTCCACCTCACCCGGGAGGAGCTCGAACGTCCTCCTGAGGACAGCGAGCCCGTTGTCGCCGAGATCCGGCGGGACGGGATCGCTCTGGTTGGTGAACTACCTCGTCGGATCCGGACGGCGTCGTGACGAGCGTGGAGAGCAGGGCCCATGCGCGCCGCTATCGCCAGAAGGCGCAGGAGTACCTCGACTCTGCTCAGGACAATCTCGATCTGGAGCGTGCGAATCCAGCCGCAGGTGACGCCATCCACGCTGGGATCAGTGCAAAGGACGCGATCGTCACCGTACTGACCGGTCACACCAGCAAGGCGAAGGACCACGCCACAGCAGTGAAGGAATTGCGCCAAGCACTAGGGGCACATGTTGAGGCCGCGGCTGCAGAAAAGTCGTTGCGAGAACTGATCGCCATCAAGAGCGAGGTTGAGTACGGCACCATGCTGATCACGCTTGCCAAGGCGAAGCCGTTGGTGCGTAGAGCGGAACTGCTCGTGGGTCTGGCGAAGGTGCTTCTCGGGCAGCGATGAGTGCTGCGGAGCCACTCGTCCTCGGGTGGGAGACGGGGAGGAGAGCACTGCCTAAGGGGCCATGGGATCGCCTGCAACGTAGGAGGTGCCACCCCCAATGCTGCTGGCGGCGATGGCATCGGCCAGTGTCGCGATTTCGTGCTCGACCTGCGCCGGTGTTCCGCTCAGGTCAATTGAGTGAAGAACGAGCCTCTTCCCGCTGTGTTTAACCGTCACAACGCTCTGGTGCGTATCGCCCGAGTCGCTGCAATAGATCAGGACGCCTTCGGTCAGATCCATGGCGGTCGTGTAGGCCAGTAACTGGTAGTAATCGCTGCTTCGGCCACGCGCATCGGGAGCAAGCTTGTATTTGATGTCGCCCACGTAACGGATGACTCCGCGAGGGGCGCGGAACACCAGATCCGGTTGCATCGCCACTTGCTGCCCCTGGCCCAAGTGAACGGTCGGCTCACCGATGAGATCCAGTCGGCCCTGAAGCTCTCTTCGCAGGCGCTCCGTCACGAACCGCTGGAAGAGGTCGTTCATGTCGACCATGAATGACAACGCGGTGGTTGAGCCCCGGACGTCGGTCAGAGTGAGATTCGTGAGCACCAGACGGGCCAAACCGAGCGCCGGTGCGTAGTCCCGACGGGTCGCCTGATCCTGCTCATTGCCAGCCGTCGGGTACCCGGTCGACGCCTTGAACTCGGCAACGATCGAGGCCAACTCGTCCGCACCGTCGCCGATGTTGGTATCACCAGCGAGCACGGCGATCAACGGGGCCACGGCCGCTGCGGTCTTGAGGACTTCCTTCGGCAGGTCGAGCGAGGAAAGGGCATCACGGCCGAACCAGCGGGCATAGACCGCCTCACCACTGCCGCCTCCAATGAAGCCGACGTCCTTGCCGATCCGTGAACCACCGGAGGCGAGAAGCTCATAGCCGGGTAGAGGATGACTCTCGACGAGCGCCCTGACGCGCTCGGTACCACCGGCGTTGCCATTCGGGTAGGGACGCAGCCCGATCGCGAGTCCCCGTCCGTTGAGCCACAACCGCACGGCAAGGCCGTAGGTGCCGGGCACCCGCCAATCCACCCAGAGATCCCCTCGCGGCCAGACCCCGTCCCATGTGAGTGATGGTTTGTGCGCCTTGAGCGTACGACCCGTGGCGCCGGAAATCCTGGCTTCGAGGGAGGTTCCGATGTGTTGGGCGACGGCCACCAATGCACGCGCATTACCGCGGTATCTCTCGGGGTCATCGGTCACCTTGTCGGCAGCTTCGCGAAGAGCCGCCCGATCACATAGGGCGGGGTCCATGACTATTGGCCGTTGGTCGGCCCACCAGTCCGTGACCTGCTCGAAACGAAGTGGATCGCCGTCGAGCTCCATTGCATAGCGGTACAGCTCGGCATACCGGTCGCCTTGGTCGTCGTAGGTTGAGACCCCCGTGCAGTACTCCAGGTACTCAGTGGATTTGGGCCATGCCACGGGCCAATCCGTTGGGGCATCGAGGCCCCAGTAGTAGGACGCCACGAATGGTGCGCGGCTGGCGCTGGGGTGCGATCCAACACGAATCGATTCCAAGTGAGTGGCGAGGAGTTGGATCTTGCGTGTTGCGTCGTCGAGGTCGACAGGAGTGGTCAGGACATCCAGCAGGACGGTGACCGCGACAACTGGCTCTGGCGACAACTTGTTGATCTGGTTGATGATCTCTGTCCCGCGGTTCCAGCGTAACCGGAGGGGGAACTTCGCACCCACTTGTCGGTACTCGCCTGGAAGGCGCCCAACTCACGTGACCTTCGCAGCCCGTCAAGAAAGTCGCGTGCCTCGTCTGCATGAGGAGAGAGGTTCTGGGCACGCCACCGGACGTGATTCTCGGTGTCGAGGGTGAACCGCTTGATGTGTGTCTCGTGCCACCGCCGCCGAATCTCGTGCTCCAGGACCCCGATCTCTTCATGGTCAGCCATGTTGCTCCCACCTTCCGCCTCGTGGCGAGCGTAGCGATGCCCGCCGACAAATATCAGTGCCGTGGCCAAGGCGCGGCGCGCGTAGGCTTGATCGTCCCCGACTGGAGACCGGGGTTGGGCGCCGGCCGTTGCTGTCAGCGCCCCGCACTAGGCTTGCCCCATGCCGAACCGCTTGTCCGACGCCACTTCCCCCTACCTGTTGCAGCACGCCCGCCAACCGGTGGACTGGTACCCGTGGGGTGAGGAGGCTTTCGCCGAGGCCCGGGAACGCAACGTGCCGGTGATGCTGAGTGTCGGCTATGCCGCCTGCCACTGGTGCCACGTGATGGCCCATGAGTCCTTCGACGACCCCGAGGTGGCCAAGGTGCTCAACGAGCACTTCGTCTCGATCAAGGTCGACCGCGAGGAGCACCCCGACGTCGATGCGGTCTACATGAACGCCACCCAGGCCCTCACCGGGCAGGGCGGCTGGCCGATGACGGTCTTCCTGACCCCCGACGGCCTGCCGTTCTTCGCCGGCACCTACTTCCCGCCCGAGCCGCGCCAGGGCCTGCCCAGCTTCACCCAGCTGGTCGAGGCGCTCGCCAAGACCTGGGACGAGCAGCACGAGGCGGTGCTCGAGTCCGCCGAGCAGATCCGCACGCAGCTGGCCGAGATCAACCAGGTGCCCGAAGCCGCCGAGAAGGCCCCCACAGCCATGCAGACCCTCGACGCGCTCGGCAAGGACTACGACATGCTGCACGGCGGCTTCGGGTCGGCCCCGAAGTTCCCCGCAGCGATGGTGCTCGACGCGCTGCTCGTCAAGGGTGACCACACCAGCCTCGACATGGCCCAGCTGACCTGCGAGACGATGGCCCGCGGCGGCATCCACGACCAGATCGGCGGCGGCTTCCACCGCTACTCGGTCGACGCCCAGTGGGTGGTGCCGCACTTCGAGAAGATGCTCTACGACAACGCGCTGCTGCTGGGCACCTACACCCGCACCTGGCGGCGCACCGCCGACCACGACCCCGACAAGCGGGCCCTGTTCGAACGGGTCATCTTCGGCATCGTCGACTGGCTGGCCGACGAGATGGCCACCGAGAACGGCGGGTTCGCCTCGTCGCTGGACGCCGACTCGGTCGACATCCGCGGCTCGGTGCACGAGGGCATCTACTACGTCTGGAACCCCGAACTGCTCAACGATGCTCTGGGTGAGGACGACGCCGCCTGGGCGCAGGACGTCTTCCACGTCACCAACCAGGGCACCTTCGAGCACGGCCTGTCGACCCTGCAGCTGCGCAAGGTCGGCGACTGGCCCCGCCTCGAACGGGTCTCGGCCCGGCTCAAGGAGGTCCGCGACGGGCGCTTCCGCCCGGCCCGCGACGACAAGGTCATCGCCTCCTGGAACGGGCTGGCGATCGACTCGCTGGTCACCGCCGGCATGGTCTTCGACAAGCCCGAATGGGTTGAACTGGCCCGCCGTGCCGCCGAGGCGGTCTGGCAGGTGCACCTGGTCGAGGTCGACGGCGTCCGCGAACTGCGCCGCAGCAGCCGCGGCGGCGTGCCCGGCGACAGCCCGGCCGTCACCGAGGACTACGGCGCCCTGGCGCTGGGCTTCACCCGCCTCGCCGGCGCCCTCGGGGACGCCACCTGGCTCGAACGCGCCGCCTGGCTCGTCGACCAGGCCGACGAACTGTTCAGCGCCGACGACGGCGGGTTCTTCGACGCCGGTGACGACGACCTGCGCTTCGCCCGCCCCCGCGACCTGATGGACAACGCCACCCCCAGCGGCACCGCCACCATGGTCCACGCCCTGCGCGCGGTCGGGGTGCTGACCGGTGAGCAGCGCTACGGCGAGCGCGCCGACGCCGCCGCCCGGACGACGTGGGCCACCGTCGCCGCCGCTCCCCGCCACGCCGGCTGGAGCCTGGCCGACGTGCTCGTCATGGACGAGGCCCGCCGCGGCCTGAAACTCGCCGACGTCACCATCGTGGTCGACGAGGACGACCGGATGAACCAGCTCGTCCGCGCCGCCTGGCGGATGGCGCCGGCCGGTTCGGCGATCGTCGCCGGCCCCGCCGGGACGACCGGCTTCGGGCACCTGTTCGACGACCGCGAGCAGCGCGACGGGCAGGCCACCGCCTACGTCTGCCGCGGGCAGGTCTGCTTCGAACCGGTGACCAGCTACACCGAGTTCAAGACCCCGCTGTGGAGCCGCACCTGATCCCGGGAAGAACCCATGGACACCCCGCTGGAGAAGTACGCCCTGCTGTCCGACCAGCACAGCGCCGCCCTGGTCTCCGAACAGGGCAGCATCGACTGGCTCTGCCTGCCCCGGTTCGACTCCCAGGCGGTGTTCACCGCGATCCTCGGCGGTGAGGACGCCGGCCACTGGACCCTCGAAGCCGTCGACGGTGAGGTCGTCGACCGCCGCTACGTCGGCGACTCGTTCGTCCTGCAGACCACCTGGCGCACCCCCACCGGCCAGGTCACGGTGACCGACTACATGCCCGTCGCCGCCCCCGACCAACCCACCCGCCACGACCTGATGCGCAGCGTGCGCTGCGACGCCGGCCACCTGGTCGTGCGCAACGTGCTGCGGATCAGGTTCAGCTACGGCGAGGCCGTGCCCTACTTCCGCAACGTGACCGACGGTGACGCCTGCGAAATCCTGGCCGTCGCCGGTCCCGACTCGCTGCTGCTGCGCGGGCCGCTGCTGGAACAGCGCGACGACGTCCATGTCGGTGAGTTCGAACTGACCGCCGGCGACGAGCTGCACTGGGACCTGTCCTGGTCACCGTCGTTCCACGAGTACCCCGAGGTGCTCGAACCGGTCACCGGCATGGAGGCCACCATCGCCGCCTGGAACGACTGGGCGTCCGCGATCGACGTGCGCGGCCCCTACGCCGAACAGGTCCGCCGATCCCTGCTGACCCTGCGGGCGCTGACCGACGAGGTGACCGGCGGCATCGTGGCAGCCCCGACCACCTCACTGCCCGAGGAGTTCGGCGGCAGCCGCAACTGGGACTACCGCTACGTGTGGCTGCGTGACTCGGCGCTGACCATCGAGGCACTGCTGGCCCACGGCTTCACCGACGGCGCCAACCGCTGGCGCCACTGGCTGCTGCGCGCCATCGCCGGTGACCCCAACAAGCTGCGCATCATGTACGGACTGGGCGGGGAACGCCACCTGCCCGAGTTCGAACTCGACCACCTGCCCGGCTATGAGAACTCGACCCCGGTGCGGATCGGCAACGGGGCAGCCGGCCAGTACCAGGCCGATGTCGTCGGTGAGGTGATGGTCGCCCTGCACACCCTGCGCGAGGCCGGCGTCGCCGAGGACGAGTTCTCGTGGGGACTGCAGAAGTCGATGCTCGACTTCCAGGAAGCCAACCTCGAACGTCGCGACCACGGCATCTGGGAGATGCGCGGCGACCTGCACCACTTCACCCACAGCCGGGCCATGATGTGGGCCGCGTTCGACCGGGGCGTGCGGGCCGTCGAGGAGTACGGCCTCGACGGACCCGTGGAACGCTGGCGCGAACTGCGTGACCGGATGCGCGCCGAGGTGCTCGAACGGGGCTTCAACGAGCAGCTGCAGAGCTTCACCCAGACCTATGAGAACACCGAGGTCGATGCCTCCCTGCTGCAGCTGCCGCAGGTCGGGTTGCTCGCCCACGACGACCCGCGGATGCTGTCCACCGTCGCCCGGATCGAGGCCGACCTGCTCGACGAGCACGGCTTCGTCCACCGCTACCGCACCGCTGCCGGCACCGACGGGCTGCCGGGCGACGAGTACTCCTTCCTGATCTGCGCGTTCTGGCTGGTCGAGCAGTACGCCCGCTCGGGACGCCTGCTCGACGCTTGCGCGATGATGGACCGGCTCGTCGGCGTCAGCACCGACCTGGGCCTGCTCGCCGAGGAGTACTCCCCGGTGTACGGGCGGCTGGCCGGCAACTTCCCGCAGGCGTTCAGCCACCTGGGGTTGATCAGGGCAGCTGATGCGTTGGACGAGGTTCTCGGTTAGCCCGCTCACGTTCGACGTGGATGCGGGCGTGGGCCAGGGCATCGTCCATGGCGACGAACAGGTGCTTGTGGTGGCGCAGTGAGTCGAGCACACCCACCGACCGGAAGATCTGCTCGTGGCCGGGCTGCACACCCTTCAGCAGCACGGTGATGCCGCGCCGTTCCAGGCCGGTGACGATCTCGCTGAGCACCCGGGCGCCGCTGGCGTCGACCAGTTCGAGCTGCGACATCCGCAGGATCACCACGGTCACCCCCTGGATGTGCACGGCCGCGTCGAATACCTTCTCGGACGAGGCGAAGATCAGCGGCCCGTCGAAGCGCAGGATGGCGATCTGCTCGTCACCGGGCAGGTCCTGCCCGCGGATCGGTTCCCGGCTGACCTCGGTGGCGCGCACCATGTTGCGGATCGCGACAATGCCCAGCAGCACCATGCCCACCACCACGGCCACGATCAGGTCGAAGGCCAGGGTGACGACGAAGGTGACCACGAAGCTGATCGCATCGCCCTTCGTGGAACCCATGATCGAGCGCGCGGTGACCAGGTTCACCATCTTCGTGGCGGTGACCACCAGGATGCCGCCCAGGGCAGCCAGCGGGATCATGCCCACCGGGCCGGCGGCGACCAGCACCACCAGCAGCAGCACCAGCGCATGGGTGATCGCCGCGAGCCGGCTGCGACCGCCCGAACGGACGTTCACCGCGGTGCGGGCCAGCGCCGCGGTGGCCGGCATTCCGCCGAAGAACCCCGAGCCGATCGAGGCGATGCCCTGGCCGATCAGTTCCCGGTCGGGGTCGTAGGGGCCGGTGTCGTCCATGGACGCCGCGACCCGCGCCGAGAGCAAAGACTCGATCGCGGCCAGGGCTGCGACGGTGGCCGCGGCCGGCAGCAGTTCGACGGCCAGACCGGGGCTGAGCTGGGGCAGCGACGGCATCGGCAGGGTGTGGGGGAGTTCGCCGATCACCGCCAGCGGGGTGTCGACCAGGGCGGCGACCACGGTCACCACGACGATGCCGATCAGTGAGCCGGGCAGGGTCGGGTGCAGCCGGGGGGCCAGCAGCATGCAGGCCGCCACCACCGCGGCAGCGCCCAGGCTCCACGGCAGGTAGCCGAGTTGGGCCTCGCTGATCGACTGGACGGCGGCGACCACGGTGTTGGACGAGTGCTCGCCGGCCGCCGACTGCACCGGTGAGACCAGCAGCGGCACCTGCTGCAGCAGGATGATCACCCCGATGCCCATGGTGAAGCCCTCGATCACCGGCCAGGGGATGAACGAGACCACCCGCCCCAGCCGCAGCGCCCCGGCGGCGACCACCATGATGCCGGCCATCACCGCGATCGCGGCGACCACGCCGACACCCTGGGTGGCGACGATGGGCAGCAGGACGACCGCCATGGCGCCGGTGGGCCCCGACACCTGCACGTTCGAGCCGCCGAAGACCGCGGCCAGCATGCCGGCCACGATGGCGGTGATCAGGCCGGCCTCGGCGGTCACACCGGAGCTGACCCCGAAACCGAGGGCCAGCGGCAGCGCGACGATGCCGACGGTGAGCCCGGCCAGCAGGTCCTTGCGCCAGGTGGTGCGCAGGTCGCGGTAGTCCGACCACGACGGCAGCAGGGTGCGCCACGACCGCGACCGCCTCGCCGGGATGGCGGCGTTCTGGGTGGGGGCGCTCATGGCGTGGGCAACTTCGGCAGGGACTCGACGTCGTCGACCAGTTCGGTCAACAGCCGGCGGGCGACGCTGAGCAGGTCGGCGACCGCCGGTGAGAACAGCCGGTAGTGCACGTGGCTGCCGCGCCGCTCGGAGATCACCAGCCGGTTGTGGCGCAGCACGGCCAGGTGCTGGGACAGGTGCGAGGCCTCGAGCTCGGTCTGCTCGAGCAGTTCGGCGACGGTGTGCTCCTGGCCGTCAGCGAGCAGTTCGAGCACCCGGATGCGCAGCGGGTGGGACAGGCCGCGGAACAGCCCGGCCTTGACTTCGTACAGGGGTGCCTGCGGGGAGGCCTGCCAATGTGGTGACATGATGAAGTCATCATATCGGTGTTTGCTCAGCGGCCGTAGCGACGCTCACGCTGGGTGAAGGAACGCAGGGCGCGCAGGAAGTCGACCCGGCGGAAGTCGGGCCACAGCGCCTCACAGAAGTACAGCTCACTGTGCACGCTCTGCCAGATCAGGAACCCCGAGACCCGCTGCTCACCGCTGGTACGGATGATCAGGTCGGGGTCGGGCTGCCCCTTGGTGTACAGGTGGTCAGCGATCTGCTCGATCTCCAAGGTGGTGGCCAACTCGGCCAAGGTCGTCCCCTTCTCGGCCTCTTCGGCCAGCAGGGAACGGAAGGCGTCGCGCAACTCGTGTCGTCCGCCGTAGCTGACCGCGATGTTGATGTGCATGCCGGTGCGCCCGGCGGTGGGTTCGGTGGCGGCCTTGAGCCGGGCGGCGATGTCGTCGGGCAGCAGGTCCATCGCGCCGACGATCTGCACCCGCCAGTTGGGGTGGGTGGCCAGGTCGGTGACCATGTCGCCGATCACCTGCAGCAGCCCGTCGAGCTCGTCACGGTCGGCGCGCTGCAGGTTGTCGGTGCTCAGCACCCACAGGGTGACCCGACCGATGCCGGACTCGTCGCACCACCCGCAGAAGTCGCGCAGCTTGTCGGCGCCGGCCCGGTACCCGGTGATCAGTGGCTGGCCGGGGGCGTTCAGTCGGGCCCAGCGGCGGTTCCCGTCGGCCATCACCGCCACGTGCTGCGGCAGCCGGTCGCGGTCGAGCTCGGCGGTGAGTCGCCCCTCGTAGGAGCGGTAGAGCAGTCCGCGCGGGTGCAGTCGGTCGATCAGTTCCTGCCTGCCCTCGGGGCTGCGCAGTCGGCTGAACAGTGACGACTTCGACATGCTGGTCAGCCTAGCGAAGCGGGGCCGTGTTGTACCTGAACCTACGCAAGCGTAGGTTAGTGGTGTGCAGAAGTTGAGTGAGTCGCCCCGGGTGGCGGACGTGGTGGCAGCAGTGAAGCCCCGGCTGAGGGGGTGGCTGCACACCGGCATGACCCCGCTGGCCTTCCTGGGCGGGCTGGTGCTGATCATCTTCACCCCGACCATCGGCGGACGAGTGGCCGTGGCGGTCTACCTGTTGAGCGCCCTGCTGCTGTTCGGCAACTCTGCGGTCTACCACCGCGGCACCTGGAGCGAACGCACCACGAGACTGCTGCGCCGCTTCGACCACGCCAACATCTTCGTGTTCATCGCCGGCACCTACACGCCGCTGGCCGTGCAACTGCTCGAGGGACGCTCCCGGGTAGCGCTGCTGGTGCTGATCTGGGTCGCGGCCGCGCTGGGCGTCGGGTTCCGGGTGCTGTGGCTGTCGGCCCCACGCTGGCTCTACACCGCGCTGTACCTGCTGATGGGCTGGGCGGCGGTCGGCTGGCTGGGCCAGTTCTGGACCAACGGCGGGCCGCTCGTGGTGGCGCTGATCATCGCCGGTGGCCTGGTCTACTCACTCGGTGCGGTGGTCTATGCCCGCAAGCGGCCCAACCCGTCACCGACCTGGTTCGGCTTCCACGAGATCTTCCACGCCGCGACGGTGGTGGCCGCACTGTGCCACTTCGCCGCGATCTGCGTGGCCACCTTCGCCTGAGCCTGCTCGGCAAACACTGGGTGAACTCTCGCGCGGCCGGAATGAATTTCCGGCGCGCCAACCGGGATCGGGCAGTCACGGCGATTAGCGTCGGGACCAGAAGCGGCTGTCAGGGCCCCATGGCCCGCCTTCCCCGACGATGCTTCACCACGGAACGAAAGATCCAGCAAGGGTTGTTCGCCGTTGGTGTGAGGCCCTTGCCACGGGAAGGAAACACCGTGCTCAAGAGCGCCACCGACCAGAACACCACGCCGGACCAGGCGGCCCCGCCCCTCGCGTTCACCGGTTCCTCCCGGCCGCTGACCACCTATGTGATCGACACCTCCGTGCTGCTGAGTGACCCCCGCGCATTGCTGCGTTTCGCCGAGCACGCCATCGTCGTGCCGATCGTGGTCATCACCGAACTCGAGGCCAAGCGCCACCACCCGGAACTGGGCTACTTCGCCCGCTCGGCGCTGCGACTGCTGGACGACCTGCGGGTTGAGCACGGACGACTCGACGAGCCGATCCCGGTCAATGACCGCGGTGGGGTGATCCACGTGGAGCTGAACCACACCGACCAGACCCGGCTGCCGCTCGGCTTCCGGCTGGGCGACAACGACACCCGCATCCTGGCGGTGGCGCTGAACTACCAGGCCGAGGGTGCCGACGTGGTGCTGGTCTCGAAGGACCTGCCGATGCGGGTCAAGGCCTCGGCGGTCGGGCTGCAGGCCCAGGAGTACCGCGCCGAACTGGCCCGTGACACCGGTTGGACCGGCATGAAGTCACTCGAGGTGCCCGGTGAGGTCATCGACGCACTCTACGCAGGCGGGTCGGCCGAGGTCGCCGAGGCGGAGTCGCTGCCGGTCAACACCGGCCTGGTGCTGCACTCGTCCAGCGGTACCGCGCTGGGGCGCAAGACCGCCACCGGGCAGGTGCGGCTGGTGAAGTCCGACCGCGAAGCGTTCGGGCTGCACGGACGATCGGCTGAGCAGCGGGTCGCGCTCGACCTGCTGCTCGACCCGGAGGTCGGCATCGTGTCGCTGGGTGGGCGCGCCGGCACCGGCAAGTCGGCCCTGGCCCTGTGTGCGGGGCTCGAGATGGTGATGGAACGCCGGATGTACTCCAAGATGATGGTGTTCCGGCCGCTGTACGCGGTCGGCGGCCAGGAGCTCGGCTACCTGCCCGGCAACGAGAACGAGAAGATGTCGCCGTGGGGCCAGGCCGTCTTCGACACCCTCGGGGCGCTGACCAACAAGTACGTGATCGACGAGATCATCGAGCAGGAGATGCTCGAGGTGCTGCCGCTGACCCACATCCGTGGGCGTTCGCTGCATGACGCGTTCGTGATCGTCGACGAGGCGCAGTCGCTGGAACGCAATGTGCTGCTGACGGTGCTCAGCCGCATCGGGCAGAACTCGCGGGTGGTACTGACCCACGACGTGGCCCAGCGTGACAACCTGCGGGTCGGGCGCCACGACGGGGTCGCGGCCGTGGTCGAGAAGCTGAAGGGCAACCCGCTGTTCGGCCACGTGACCCTGACCCGCTCGGAGCGTTCCCCGATCGCCGCCCTGGTCACCGACATGCTGGAGGAATCCCTCTGATGGGGCTGATTGGTCCCCGGTTGGTGTAGCTGGGACACTGGCCGGGTGGCTGGACCCAACAAGAACGCAACTGCCCGCGACATGATCTGGACCATCATCGTGTTGATGGTGCCGGTGCTGCTGATCACCTGGTTCTTCACCCGCGACCCCGAGGGGCCGCCGGTGACCTCGGTGGACTGGCAGTCGGTGGTGGCCCAGGCGCAGCAGGCCGACGAGTTCGAGGTGCAGACGCTGAAGGCGTTGCCCGCCGGGTGGACGGCCACCAAGGCGGTCTGGGTGGAGACCGGCCAGGTGCTGCCCTCGGGTGACCCGGCCGGTGGCCCGACGTTGGAGTTGGGGTTCCTGGCCGATCACCAGGTCTACTTCGCGATCAACCAGACCAGTGCCCCGGCCGCGCCCTACCTGGTGCACGTCACCCGGGAGGGCACCCCGGTCGGGCCGGTCGAGGCCGCCGGCCGGGAGTGGCAGCACTACCTCTCGGCCGACCGGCGCACCCATTCGCTGGTGCACACCAGTGATGCCGGGGTGACCACCGTGCTGGTCTCCGACGCCGGGGTGGAACGCCTCAGTGAGGTCGCCGGGCTACTCGAGTGACTTGTCGACTGACTTGCGGGCGGCCTCGACCGTGGCGCGGGCCCCGTCCAGCCACTGCTGGCAGATCTCGGCCAGCTGCTCGCCGCGCTGCCACAGCTGCATCGACTCGGCCAGCGGGGCGCGGCCCGACTCGAGTTTGGTGACCACCTCGGCCAGTTCGGCGCGGGCCTGCTCGTAGGGGATCTGCGGGGTCTCAGTCATGGTCGCCTCCGGCCGGTGCTTGGGGGTGGGGGTTCGGGGTGCTCTGGCGCACTTCGAGGACGAGCTCGCCGTCGGCGAGGTAGGCCAGCAGGTCGTCGCCCTCGTCCACCGAGGTGACCGAGGTGATGGTGTCGGTGCCGTCGGTGAGGATGGCGTAGCCGCGTTCCAGGGTCCGCTGCGGTGACAGGGACCGGACACGTTCGAGCAGGTGGCGCAGCTGGCGTGACTCGTCGTCCACGGCGCGGCTGATGGCCGCGTGCAGGCTGGCGCGCTGGGAGTCGAGACGTTCCTGGTGCATCTCGAAGCTGGCCAGCGGGTTCAGCAACACCGGGCGGGAGCGCAGCTGGTCGAGCAGCCGCTGTTCGTTCTCGAGCCGGGAAACCACCGCCTGCGCCATCCGGCTGCGGGCCTGCTGCACCAGGGCACGTTCCTCGGTGGCATCGGGGACGATCCGTTTCGCGGCATCGGTCGGGGTCGAGGCGCGCAGGTCGGCGACGTTGTCGAGGATGGGGGAGTCCTTCTCGTGGCCGATCGCCGAGACCACCGGGGTGCGGCAGGCGGCGACCGCCCGCACCAGGCCCTCGTCGGAGAAGGGCAGCAGGTCTTCCAAGGAACCGCCGCCGCGGGCGATCACGATCACCTCGACGCCGGGGGTGCGGTCGAGCTCGGCCAGGGCGTCGATGATCTCGGCCGCCGCGGTGGCGCCCTGCACCGGGGTGTTGCGCACCTCGAAGCGGGCCGAGGGCCAGCGGCGGCGGGTGTTGGTGACCACGTCGCGTTCGGCGTCGGAGTTGGCGCCCGAGATCAGCCCGATGACGGCCGGGACGAACGGCAGCCGCTGTTTGCGGTGCGGGTCGAACAGGCCCTCAGCTTGCAGGGTGCGTTTGAGGTGTTCGAGGCGGGCCAGCAGCTGGCCCTCGCCCATGGGGCGCAGTTCCCGGCACTCGAAACTGAGTTGGGTGTTCTGCTCCCACACGCGGGCCTTCACCCACGCGGCGACGGTGGCGCCTTCGGTGAGCGGGCCGGCATTGTCGAGCACGAGCCGGCTGCAGGTCAGTGTGGCCGACACGTTGACCCGCGAGTCACGCAGCTTGAGGTACTGGGTGGCGCCGCTGCGGCGGTTGATCTCGAGCACCTGGCCCTCGACCCAGATGTCGCCGGTGCGTTCCACCCAGCCCTTGAGCGCAGCGACCACCCGCCCCAGCGGTTGGGGGCGGTCAGCAGAGCTCTGGAGTTCGGCCACGCAACCACCCTAGGTGGTGGGTCCGACAGAATCGTCAGCCGCGGCGGATGGTGTCCAGGGTGGTGCGGATCTGCTCGTCGATCGCGGTGTCGCCAGCCTGGTCGTGGTAGCCGATGAAGCTCACCAGTGCGCTGCCGGTGTGGTGGACGCGGATGGTGAGGACCACCTTGCCCTGGCTGGTCTCGGCGGTGATGTCGGCCTTCGCCCCGGGGACGCCGTTGGTCTCGATGGTCTCGACGTCGGCCGGTAGTTCGTCGGGCAGGCCCTCGTCCTGCAGGAAACCGCGGTCGACGAAGCACAACCAGTTCTGCTGCACGGCCAGGGTCAGGTCGGTGGGCAGTGCGGCGGGCTGTCGTCCGATGATGATGGCGGCCTCGATGTCGTTCGCGATCGTGCCGAAGGGGTAGACGTCTTCGAGCCAGGGGAACTGGTCGACGTCGAGGCGGAAGCCCCAGTCCTGCGGGAAGTCGATGGCCAGGCCCGTGTGCACCACGTTCTTCTGCTTGGATGCCGACAGGTAGCGCCCATTGCCGGCGGTGCACAGGTCACGGGAGGTCTGGGTGGCGCCCGGGGTCTGGGGGTCGGTGGGTGCCTCGGTCGTGGTGGTCTGCTCGGTGGCGTCGGTGTCGGGGTCGGTGCCGCCGCGGGGCAGCAGCAGGGTGAGCACCACCGCGAGGGCGACGACACCGGCGACCAGGAACAGGGCCCATCGATACCGGGGGCCGCGACCCCCAGGCAGTTCCTGGCTGGTGGATGTCGACCAGCTCGAGCCGTCCCAGTAGCGGTAGCGCTCAGTTCCGGTGGGGTCGTGGTACCAGCCCGGTTCGGCCATGCGGCAACGTTCTCCTTGAAGTGGGGTCGGGTTCCAGTGTGCCGCTGCACCGGCTCACCCCCCGGTAGACTGACGGCATGACTGAGACCTCCAAGCGTGTCGTGGTGGCCGCACCCCGTGGGTACTGTGCGGGTGTCGACCGGGCCGTGATCACCGTCGAGAAGGCCCTGGACCTGTACGGCCCGCCCGTGTACGTGCGCAAGCAGATCGTGCACAACAAGCACGTGGTGGAGACCCTGGAACAGCGTGGGGCGATCTTCGTGGAGGAACTCGTCGAGGTGCCCGAGGGCGCCACCGTCGTCTTCTCCGCCCACGGGGTCTCCCCGGCGGTGCACGCCGAGGCCGCCGAGCGGGAACTGAAGACCATTGACGCGACCTGCCCGCTGGTGACCAAGGTGCACCACGAGGCCAAGCGGTTCGCCGCCGACGACCGCGAGATCCTGCTGATCGGCCACGCGAACCACGAAGAGGTCGAGGGCACCATGGGTGAGGCCCCCGACCACATGACCCTGGTCGAGCACCCCGAGGACGTCGACGCCCTCGAGGTCAAGGACCCGAGCAAGCTGGCCTGGCTCAGCCAGACCACCCTGAGCGTCGATGAGACCTATGAGACGGTGCGCCGCCTGCGGGAGAAGTTCCCGCTGCTGATGGACCCGCCCTCGGACGACATCTGCTACGCCACCTCGAACCGGCAGGCCGCGATCAAGCAGATCGCCGAGCACAGCGACCTGGTCATCGTGGTCGGCTCGCAGAACTCGTCCAACTCGGTGCGGCTGGTCGAGGTCGCGCTGGATGCCGGCGCCAAGGCCGCCTACCGCGTCGACAACGCCGGGGAGATCGACGATGCCTGGCTCGAGGGAGTCGAGTCGGTCGGGGTCACCAGCGGTGCCTCGGTGCCCGACGAACTGGTCCAGGGCGTGCTGTCACACCTGCAGGACCGCGGCTTCCCGGCCGCGGTCGAGGAGCGCCTGACCGAGGAGTCGCTGGTCTTCGCGCTGCCGCCGGAACTGCGCAAGGACATCAAGCGCGCTCAGCAGCACTGACGGGCTTCTGCGGCCCGGCTCAGACGAGCAGTCGGGTGAAGGGGCTGTCGGCGGGCAGCACCTCGGCCTGGATGTTGGTGGCGTCGAGGCGTTCGACCAGCTTCGGGAAGTCGAAGGGGTCGGACAGTTCGATGCCCACCAGCGCCGGGCCGGTGTCGCGGTTGGACCGCTTGATGTACTCGAAGTGGACGATGTCGTCATCGGGGCCGAGCACCTCGTCGAGGAAGCGGCGCAGCGCTCCCGGCTCCTGCGGGAAGCTGACCAGCAGGTAGCGCTTGCGGCCCTGGTGCACCAGGGAGCGCTCGACGATCTCGGCGTAACGGGAGACGTCATTGTTGCCGCCCGAGACGATCGAGACGACTGTCTTCCCGGGCCCGATGACCACGGCGCTGTCGACCTCGGAGGTGCGCAGCGCGGCCGACGACAACGCCCCGGCCGGCTCGGCGATGATGCCGTCGACCTGATACATGTCGAGCATCTCCGTGCAGACCTGCCCCTCAGGCACGGCGATCATCTCGGGGGCGACCTGCCTGACCAGCGGCAGGGTGAGGTCGCCGGCGCGGCTGACCGCGGCGCCGTCGATGAAGGTGTCGATGCCCTTCAGCGAGACCGGCTGCCCGGCCTCCAGTGCGCGGATCATGCTGGGCGCCCCGGCGGGTTCGACGCCGATGATGCGGGTGTCGGGGTAGTTGATGCGGAACCACGCGCCCAGGCCCGACAGCAGCCCGCCGCCGCCGACCGGGACGAGCAGCACGTCGGGGGCCTTGCCGAGTTGTTCGACGATCTCGGGGGCCAGGGTGCCCTGACCGGCGACGGTGCGCAGGTCGTCGAAGGCCGGCACCATGGTGGCCCCCTCGGTGGCGGCCACCTTCTTCGCCAGGGTGGAGGCGTCGTCATAGGTGTCGCCGCCGACCACCAGCTCGATGTGGCCCTGGCCCAGCGCGTTCATGCGGTCACGCTTCTGGCGCGGGGTGGTGGACGGGATGAAGATGCGTGCGTTGATGCCGAGCCGCGCGCAACTCCAGGCGACTCCCTGGCCGTGGTTGCCGGCCGAGGCGCAGATCACGCCGGCGGCCCGCTCGTCGGCGGTGAGCCGGCTCATCAGGAAGTAGGCGCCGCGCAACTTGTAGGAGCGCACCGGCTGCAGGTCTTCCCGCTTGAGCCAGACCTCGGCCCCGCTGGCCTGTGACAGGCGCTCGTTGTGCTGCAGGGGCGTCATCGTGGCGACACCGTGCAGGACGCCGGTGGCGGCCTCGATCAGGGCAGCGGTTTCAGCGAGAGTGGTCACAAGGTTCATTTGTACTCCCACCCGGGCGAACTCGCACCCCTTGGCCGTCGGCGGCGGGTCAGCCGAGCTGGCGCAGGTGTGCGGTGCGCGCCGGTGTGGTGTCCTCGACCAACTCCGCCAGGCTCGGGTCGGGGCGCCTCATCTCCAGTTCGGGGGCGGTGAGCGGGCGCACCTCGGCGTCGACCCGGCTGGGGGACTCCAGCGCCGCCTCGGTGACATGCAGGTCGTTCAGCTTGCGGGCGGTGGGCAGCACCCGGGCCTCGAGGGAGCCGACCGAGGCGTTGTAGGCCTTCACCGTGCTGCCCAGTGCGCGGCCGAGCTTGTCGATGTTGGCGCCCATGGTGGCGAGCCGGTCGTGCAGTTCGCGGGCCAGGCTGAGCACCTTCCCGGCGTTCTCGGCGAGTTCGGCCTGCCGCCACGAGTGGGCCACGGTCTTGAGCAGTGCGATCAGTGAGCCGGGGTTGGCCAGCACGATGCCCCGGGCGGTGGCGTGCTCGAACAGGTCGGGCATGCGGTGCATGGCCTCGGCGTAGAGCGACTCCATCGGGATGAACATGATCACGAACTCCGGGGTGGCCACCTCGGAGGACCAGTACTTCTTGTCGGCGAGCTGGTCGATGTGGGTGCGGACGTTGCGGGTGAACTGGACCAGGCGCTGCTCGCGTTCGACCTCGGACTCGCTCTCGTGGGCGTCGAGGAAGGCCGACAGCGGCACCTTCGAGTCGACGTGCACCTGCTTGCCGTCACCCAGCAGGATCGTCATGTCGGGCCGGATGGTGGTCTCGGCACTCGTCGTGGTGGTCGCCTGGGTCACGAAGTGGATGTTCTCGACCAGGCCGGAGAACTCGACCAGCCGCTTGAGCTGCAGCTCACCCCACTGGCCGCGCACCTGCGGCTTGCGCAGCGCGGTGGCCAGGGCGTGGGTCTCGCGGCGGACCTGGTCGCCGGTCGCGCTGACCAGCTTGACCTGCTCGCGCAGTTCGGTGGTCAGGGCGGTGCGCTCGCGCTCCATCAGGGTGATCTTCTGCTGGAACTCGGCCAGCTGCTGGGTCAGCGGGGTGACCACTGCTTCGACGGCCTTCTGGCGCTCGGCCGCCGCGGCGTCGGCGGTGCGCCCCTGCTGTTCGAGCTGCTCGGCCGAGAGCAGCTTGAACTGGTCGGTCATCCGCTGCTGGTCGGCGCTGATAGCCGCGACCTGGGCCCTGGCGGCATCGCGCTGGGCGATGGCGCCGGCCAGGTCGGCCTTCGCCTCGGCCGCCTCGGTGCGGGCCTGGCTGACCATGGCCTGGTGCTCGGCCCGGTCGGCGTCGGCATTGGCGGCCTCGGTGCGGTGCTGGGCCAGCAGTTCACGCTGGGTGGCCAGCTCGGCCCGCACCTGTGCGGTCTCGGCTCGGGCCCGTTCGGCGCCGGCCCGGGCCTCGTGCAGGTCGGCCTGGCCCCGGGAGCGGGCCACCAGCCAGGTGCCGAGGGCGCCCACGACCAGGCCGGTCAGCAGCAGGACGAGCGATGCGGAAGTCATGTCTTCACTGTGCCGCAGCACTCTGACAAAACTTGTCGGCCACCCCGCTGGGGGCCGAATCGGTGGGTCGCCGCAGCACGGCCACCAGCCACAGTGCGGCGCAGGCCGCCACCACCAGGCCGTAGCCGATGCGCCCGGCCGGCGGCAGGTAGAACTGCACCGGGAACAGTGCCATGGCCACGCCCAACGGCCACGCCGCCCAGCTCATCGTCCGGCTGTGGCGGGCCCAGGCCAGCGCCACCAGCACCCCCGCCACCGACAGTGCGAGCAGGCCGATGCCGAACGTCGCCAGCGCGACCGGCTGGTTGCGCACCTGCTCGGCCACCGCGAGCATCCCGGCGGAGGGATCGGCCCGGTGCGCCCGGCCCAGGGCATGCAGGCCGAAGGTCTCGGTGCCGTAGTAGGGCAGGCACAGCACGAGGCCGACCAGGGTCAGGGTGCGCGCCGGGCGGGCGCTGGTGGAGCGGCGCCCGGTCGAGGCCAGCGCCTCGTCCAGCCGTAGGGCAAGCCGGGCGAACTGGGCGATCGCCAGCACCCCGCACAGGTGGGCGGCAACCCACAGCGGACTGGCGAACGCGGCAGCGGTGGCCGCCGTATCGCCGGAATCGCCGTAGGGGCGCAGCAGCAGGTAGGCGGCCATCGTGACCCCGAGGCCGAACAGGGGAGTGGCTGTGGTCTTCATGGGTCCAGTATGAGAGCAGTGCTCTCGAAAAAGCAAGAGCATTGCTCTCGCAATTTCCTGGCGGGGTCGGCATGATGGGGTCCATGGCGGGAATCCGGGAACAGGGCAGGGCCGAGAACACCGCGCGCATCCTGGCCAGTGCGCGCAGCCAGATCGCCCAGCAGGGCGCGGCGGGGTTGTCCATGCGGGCGGTCGCGCGCGACGTGGGCATGGTCTCCTCGGCGGTGTTCCGCTACTTTCCCAACCGCGAGGCGCTGCTGACCGAGTTGATCATCGAGAGCTACGGCCACCTCGCTGGCGCCGTCGAGCAGGCCGTCGCCGAGGTCGACGGTGGTCCGGCGCAGCTCTGGCGTGCCGCGGCCCTGGCTGCACGCGACTGGGCCCGGGCCTTCCCGCACGAGTTCCAGCTGATCTACGGCACGCCGGTGCCTGACTACCAGGCACCCCCGCAGACCATCCCGGCCGCGGCCCGGGTGGCGGCCCCCTTCCTGGACATCTCTGCCACCGGTGCGGTGGCCGAACTCGCGCAGGTGATCGGGTTCATCTCCCTGGAGTTGGCCGGCCACTTCCGCGGCGTGGTGGACGACACCGACGCCTTCTTCCGGGAGGTGGTCGAACGCCAGGTGTCCACCCTGGGGCTGGACTGAACTCTGGTTGGATGGGTCCATGTCTGCACGCGATCACCTCGAGGGCCTGGCATCATTCGTCAAGGCCTCGCCCAGCTCGTACCACGCCGCTGATGTCGTGGCCGCGCACCTGGAGGCCAGTGGTTTCACCCGCTTGGACGAGGCGCGACCCTGGGAACGCAGCCACGGCGGGCAGTTCGTCGTCCGCGACGGGGCGGTGGTGGCCTGGCTGGTGCCCGACACCGTCGATGACACGACCGGGTTCCGTATTGTCGGGTCGCACACCGACTCACCGGGCTTCAAGTTGAAGCCGAACGCCACCGCGAGCGTCGCCGGCTGGCAGCAGGCCGGCATGGAGATCTACGGTGGGCCGCTGCTCAACTCGTGGCTCGATCGCGAACTGGGGCTGGCGGGTCGGCTGACCACGGTCGAGGGCGAGGTGCGGATGGTGCGCACCGGGCCTATCCTGCGGATCCCGCAGTTGGCCATCCACCTCGATCGCACGGCCAACGACGGTTTGACGCTTGACCGGCAGCAGCACACTCGTCCGGTCTTCGCGGTCGGCGACGCCGACCTCGACATCGAGGAGTACCTCTGTGAACAGGCCGGCATCGAGCGGGCCGACCTGGCCCACCACGACGTGGTCGCCTTCACCACCCAGGAACCGGGCATGTTCGGCGTGGGGGAGCAGTTCTTCGCCTCGCCGCGGCTGGACAACCTGAGCAGTGTGCACGCGGGTCTGGTGGCGCTGAGCCGGGTGGAACTGGGCTCCGACATCGCGGTCATGGTGGCCTTCGACCATGAAGAGGTCGGTTCGGCCACGGCGAGTGGTGCGGCCGGTCCGCTCCTGGAGGACGTGCTGCGCCGCATTGCTGCCGGGCACGGCATTGCGGGTGACCGGTTTGCCGCGATGATCCGTCGCTCGAGCTGCATTTCGGCTGATGCCGGGCATGCGGTGCACCCCAACCATGTCGGTCGCCACGACCCGCAGAACCAGCCGCTGGTGAATGCCGGTCCGCTGCTGAAGATCAACGCGAACCAGCGCTACGCCACCGATGCGGTCGGTGCGGCGCTGTGGCGTCGGGCCTGTGATGCCGCCGAGGTGCCCAGCCAGCCGTTCGTGTCGAACAACTCGGTGCCCTGCGGCTCGACCATTGGGCCGATCACGGCCTCCCGGCTGGGCATCACCACGGTCGATGTCGGCATCCCGCTGCTGTCGATGCATTCGGCGCGCGAAATGTGCGGGGCCGACGACCCCTGGTACCTGTCACGGGCGCTGGAAGCGTACTGGTCGGGGGTGTGAGCCGGGGCGGCGCTCACGGGTAAGCTTGCCTCTCGTGGCTCTTACCATCGGAATCGTCGGACTGCCCAACGCCGGCAAGTCGACCCTTTTCAACGCCCTGACCAAGAACGATGTGCTCGCCGCGAACTACCCGTTCGCCACGATCGAGCCGAACGTCGGCGTGGTCGGGGTGCCCGACCCGCGGCTGGCCAAGCTGGCCGAGATCTACGGCTCGGAGCGGCTCGTGCCCGCCACGGTGTCATTCGTCGACATCGCCGGCATCGTCAAGGGAGCCAGCCAGGGTGAGGGCATGGGCAACGCGTTCCTGGCCAACATCCGTGAGGCCCAGGCGATCTGCCAGGTGACCCGGGTGTTCGAGGACGCCGACGTCACCCACGTCGACGGCAAGGTCGACCCCGGCAGTGATATCTCGACGATCACCACCGAGCTGATCCTGGCCGACCTGCAGACCCTGGAGAAGGCCCTGCCGCGCGTCGACAAGGAAGCCCGGATCAAGAAGGACGTCCAGCCCAAGCTGGCGGCCATGAACGAGGCGATCGAGGTGCTCAACTCGGGGACGACCGTCTTCGCCTCGGGGATGGACACCGAGCTGCTGCGCGAGTTCTTCCTGCTCACCGCCAAGCCGTTCATCTACGTGTTCAACTGCGACCAGGACGAGCTGGCCAACGAGGACCTCAAGTCGCGGATGCGCGAAATCGTGGCCCCGGCCGAGGCGATCTTCCTGGATGCCAAGTTCGAGTCGGAGCTGGTCGAGATGACCGACGAGGAGGCGCGCGAGTTCCTGGCCGACAGCGGTGTCGACGAACCCGGCCTGGACGTGCTGGCTCGGGTGGGCTACGACACGCTGGGGCTGCAGAGCTACCTGACCGCCGGCCCCAAGGAGGCTCGCGGGTGGACGATCCCCAAGGGCGCGACCGCGCCGGAGGCAGCTGGTGTGATCCACACCGACTTCCAGAAGGGCTTCATCAAGGCCGAGGTGGTCAGCTTTGACGACCTGGTGGCCGCCGGTTCCGAGCAGGCCGCGAAGGCTGCAGGGAAGATGCGCCTGGAGGGCAAGGACTACGTCATGCAGGACGGTGACGTGGTCGAGTTCCGGTTTAACGTCTAGCGTTATTGACGGTATCCGCCATACACTGGTCTCGTGATCAGATCGTTCGGCAGCAAGGACACCGAACGCATCTGGCATGAGCAGTACGTCAAGCGCGTCGACCGGACCGTGCAGCGGGCGACCTTGCGGAAGCTCGAACTGATCCATGCGGCGAAAGATGTCGAAGACCTCCGGGTCCCACCGGGGAACCGCTTGGAGCGGCTCGTCGGTGACCGACGTGGGCAGCACAGCATCCGCGTGAACGCGCAGTGGCGTCTCTGCTTCGTCTGGAGAGATGGAGGTGCTGAAGATGTCGAACTCGTCGACTACCACTGAGCCTGACCTGATCGAGCCGATCCATCCGGGAGAGATCCTGATGGAGGACTTCATCGAGGGCTTCGGGATCACGCAGAACAAGCTGGCGGTGTCGATCGGTGTGCCGCCGCGGCGCATCAACGAGATCGTGCACGGCAAGCGAGGGATCACCGCGGACACGGCGATCCGTCTGGCGCGCTACTTCGGGACATCCGAGGAGTTCTGGATGAACCTGCAGTCGAACTATGAGCTGCGGCTCGAGCGGCGGGCACTGCGTGACCAGGTTGCGGCGATCGCGCCGCTGCAGTCCGCGTGACATTCTGAAGCCACGGGGGCTGGGTGCGTGACGTTGCCCTGCGCCGGAATGTGGTCGAATTTCGATTCTATGTCTAAACCCTGGTCAGCGCCGCACGATCCTCAATGCCCGCCGTCGCCGGTATCCTGAAGGTGTGCCTGAGGTTGCTGCGACGCCCGAGACGCTCGCTCCGCGAGTTCCTCGACGCGCGTCGAGACGGGTTTGAGGTGCTACTTGACCGGTACGGCGCGACGAACCAGAAGCTGTTCGGCTGCGTCGCTCGCGGCACGGCGACCCCGGGGTCGGACATCGACATCCTCGTCGAGACGAACCCCGCGGACGGGAACCTGCTGATGCGGGCGTCCGGCCGGACCCGGCAGGGATACGCCGCGACCGAGACGGCCATGCTCGTGTTTGTAAGCCACGGACGCTCACGTTTGCTAAGTTAGGCTCATGGAGCTGGATGGATTCGTCCCCCGTCGCATCAGTGATCTCCTGGCGGAGCGGGTGCAGATCGAACCGGTGATCGCCTTGCACGGTCCACGGTCGGTAGGCAAGTCAACGGTGCTCCGCGGCTTTGCTGAATCTGTTGGCAGTTCGGTGATCGACCTCGACGACGTCGGGGTGCGCGAGGCTGTCCAGGGGAATCTGGCAGCCACAGTGAGAGTCGGGGCCCCAGTGTGCATCGACGAGTATCAGCGAGTCCCGGATGTGCTTGATGCGCTCAAGGCGCGCCTGAATCGTGAGGGGAGCCCTCCGGGAACGGCGGTCATCACAGGGTCGACGAGGCAGGATGCCCTGCCAGCGACAGTGCAGGCGCTGACCGGACGCCTCCATTCGCTCGTCATCTGGCCACTCTCCCAAGGGGAGCTGGAGGGAGCGCGGGAGAACCTGCTCGAGGCGCTCTCAGCGGATGCCGATGCGGTCGTGAGCGCCGACCCATTGTCGACGACGACGCGAGCTGAGTATGTCGATCGCGTGTGCTCCGGAGGAATGCCCCTCGCGCTGCGGCGATCGGGTCCGGCCAGGGCTCGCTGGTTCGACGACTTCGTCCGAGCGTCCGTCGAGCGCGATGCCGTGGAGCTGAGCAGGATCCGCGAGCGTCAGGCGCTGGCAGACCTGTTGGCGTACGTCGCGGCACAGACTGGTCAGCTGCTGAACGTGACGACGGCAGCTGAGAAGCTTGGCGTCAGCAGGCCCACCGCCGAGAATCATCTCCGGCTCCTTGAGGATCTCTTCCTGGTCGTGCGTCTCCCCGCGTGGGGCAAGAATCTTCGCTCGCGCGTGAGCGCGAAGCCAAAGGTCCACGTCGTCGACTCCGGGCTGGCCGCCCGACTGCTCCGACTCACCCCCGAGAAGCTCACCGGTATCGACCCGTCGTCACTCACCGACTTCGGCCACCTGCTGGAGACCTTCGTCGTCGGGGAACTGCGCAAGCAGGCGTCCTGGTTGGAGGAGCCCGCAGCGCTCGGGCACTGGCGCACGAGTGACGGAGCTGAGGTCGATCTCGTTGTCGAGCTCGACGACGGGCGAGTTGTCGCGTTCGAGGTCAAGGCCAGTGAACGAGCCCCCGGGAAGGAGTTTCGTGGTCTGGCTCAGCTTCGTGACTTGCTGGGCGCGAGATTCATCGGAGGCATCATGCTGACGACCGGTTCTCGTTCCTACACCTACGAGGACCGGCTGCATGTGATGCCCGTCGACCGGCTCTGGACGCCCGTGCCCACCTGATCGGTCGTGAGTCATCGCCCCCGGCAGCTTGTCCTGATCTCCCATGCCGGTGTCGTCGCCGCCGGCCTGGCCCAGCTCCGTGCCGGGGAGCGAGGACTGGCCCCGATGGCTATCATTAGTGATATCAGGGGAGGTGGTTGAAGATGTCATCCATCGTTGTTCGTGGGCTCGACGAGGCAGTGAAGCGGCAACTCGCCAAGCAGGCCAAAGAGCACGGGCGGTCCATGGAGGCTGAGGTTCGCGACATCCTCACCAAGGCAGCTCGAAGGCCGCACGTCGGCTTGGCGTTGTTGGCTGCGGCGCAGGATGTCGGGGGTGCTGAGGGGTTGACGGTTCCGGAACGCGACGACGTCGCGAGGTGGGTGGACTTCGAGTGATCATCCTCGACACCAACGTCGTCTCGGAGATCTTCCGACCCGCGCTGGAGCTGCGGGTGATCGAGTGGATGGAGGCATTGACGGACGACGTCGCGATCACCTCGATCACCCTCGCGGAGTTGCTGGCAGGCGTTCGCCGACTTCCGGACGGTCAGCGAAGAGCACGCCTGGCCTCCCGGATCGATGAGGCGCTCGGGCCTTACCGGGGGAGTCGTGCACTACTTCCTTTCGACGAAGCCGCGGCGGAGTGCTACGCCGACGTGCTCGTTGCCCGAGCGGCCGCGGGCGCTCCCATCAGCACTGCCGATGCGCAGATAGCTGCGATCTGCCTGGCTCACGACGCGACCTGTGCAACACGGAACGTGAAGGATTTCGAGCACACGGGTGTGGGTTTGATCGACCCGTGGTTGGCTTCCTGACATGTGCGTTACCGTCGACGAGACCACCCTCAGCAGGAATGAGACCGTCAGGAGGCCCTGTTATCGGCAGTGACCTGAGTGCGATCGGACTTGAGCCCGCCCACGTGGCGCAGTGGCGGGACTTCTTCGGCGCCGGGCGCGTCTACACGGCCGAGCGCTCCAACAGGTCCGCGCTCGTCGGCGTCTGGATCGTGTTCGCACTGCTGGTGCTTACGGCCGTGTACTTGGTCGTCTCCGGCGTGGGCCGGGTGCCGACCTACGTGCTGATTGTGATCTTTGCGGTCATGCTCGTGCTGGTCGCGCTGCCCATCCGAACCGCGAGGCTCCGGCTCCGTGCCGGGCTCGCCTCGTCCGACGACTTCCTCGTGGTCTCTGCCGCGGGTCGGTCGTCACGCTAGGTGTGGCCTTCGACACGCGGGATGCGCCCGTGCAGGTGGCGTCTCGATTCGGCGGGTGGCTGTCACACCACGCCGGTGCGGCCCAGGCAGAGCTCACCACGGCGGCATGCGCACCCCCCTGGACCCGATCGTGCGGCCCGAGCACGTCCGCGCTGCGATCGCGGCGGCCTGCGTCGCCGCGGCGGAGGCAGGCGTCAAGGTCGTCGTCACCGATGACCGACACGTCGTCTTTCGCCGCACGATGGCGGCACTCGGGACGCCCGCGCCGACTGGCGGCGTGGAGTAGTGCTGTCGCCTACCCCGGTGTTCGCGCTTGCCAATTTGGGACGCTCCCCAACTCCTCCCTATTGCACCGCGGTCGACTTCAGGTCTAGCGTCTAGCCGTAGCAAGAACGGGGCGTTTCATGAAGCGGATTCGGGTCAATGGTTGGGGTGCGATCGCATTGATCTGCGCGCTGGTGCTTTCGGGGTGCGGCTCGAGCGACCCCGCAACAGGCAGTCCATCAACGGTCTCAGCAGCTGGGCCGACGACAACTGAGTCGAGCGAATCCGTCCTCGCGACGACCGCGGCCCCGGCGAAGGAGAATTTCGACCTCGTCCCATTCCCCCCGCTCGAGACGTTCCCCTGCCAGCGCTACGGGGAATTCTTTCCCGGACTGGTGGGCGAAATGGTGCCCGTCGACCACGTCTACGTCGAGACCGGTGGGGCCGACAATCCGCATGTCACCTTGCGATGCAACTGGAAGTCAGAGCCGGTCGCGGCCCGCTACAACACCACCCCCTTCGAGGTGGAGATCATGGTTCAGTCCCAGCCGGACGATGTCAATGTTGAGGTCGTTCGTAGGCAGGGAGAGAAGACCGGGTCACTGGTGAACTCTGACGTCGCCCAGTCTCGCGGAGGAGTGATCATCGGGGTCGGCCTGCTGCAACAGGACCGTGACCGGCCTCACCTCACCCTGCAGCTCCCCGGCCTCACCGTGCACGTCATCTACAAGTGCGACAGCGAGTTCGAGTCGGGTGGTGTTTGCACCAATGCACCCGCGTCCTACACATTCGAGAACGCGGTGAAGGACCTGGAAGAACTCATCAAAGCCATCCCCGGCTAGGGCGCCTGCCGCCTTGCCTCGGGCGGGAAAAGAGCGGAGTTCTGACGCCTGATCCAGGCGTGGTCGGCGATCGCCATCCCGACCCGCTGGCGCCACCGACGCCCCTCGGGGGAGCGGTACAGGTCGCGCTCGTGGAACACGGAGGTGGGCCGATACGGTGCGCTCTCATGCACGGCTGCTGCCAGCTCACCTATCGAGTCCCGTCCGCGCGCGAGGTAGTCGTGACGCTCACGGTCGGTCAGGCGGATCAACGCCGAGTCGTCGATGAGCGCACTGTACGTGTAGCGGGCATCCAGGTAGAGCGCGTCATCGTGCTCGACCAGGAACCAGGCCCCGGGTTCGTGGTCGACGTAGTGCATGGCGTCCTCGTCCACACTGAGGGACTCGACCACATCGGCCAGTTCGCGGACGGGTCGGCGCCCGTCGAGCTCCAGGCTCGCCCCGCGTCGCAGGAGCGGCTCCACCTCCCGCACATACCTACGGATCTCGTCCTGCTGCTCGGGGGTGCGTCCGTAGGGATTGTTCGTCCGAGTCGCGACGCGTTCGATGAGGGTCTCGACCGGGGCGCTGAGCAGGATCACGTGCTCAAACCGGTCGTAGAACTGCCCCTGGTTCTCTGCGGTTCCCGACACCACGAGGTCGCCGTGCTCGGCGAGCAGATCGCTGATCTGTTCCCAGCCGTCGTAGTCGGTGTCGACAGTCAGGTGCCCGCGGGCCGCCAGCTCAGCCAGCAGCGTCGACTTGCCGGCACCGGACATGCCGGTGATCAGGATCCGAGCCATGGTGCGGTCAGTCGTTCGTGGGTGGCGTGGAGCCCCCAGAAGGCGCTCAACGGAATCGGTTCGCCACGCAGCGAGGCCTCGAGGAAGGTGAGGTGCGTGATCCACCCCGGCAGGTATGACCCGACCAGGTCGCCGAGGGCGGTGTGCTCGAGCTCCAGTCGTCCGGGTGGATCCAGATTGATGCTGAGCCGGGAAGCCGGCTCGTCCGGGAAGTGCCACGTCATCGCGAGCACCCGGGGTTCGTCGGCAACCTGCACGATGCTGCGACACAGGTATCCCTCGCCGTGGTCGATCACGAGCTCGTCGCCCACCGTGAAGCTTCCGAACCGCAGCTGCCCCAGCCATTCCGTCAACCGGTCGACGTCGGTCAGGTGCTGCCAGACGCTTCTCGGGTCATGGGGGAGTTCCCACGTGAGCCTGACGGTGCCTTGTTCGGCGGCGGCAGTGAGCAAGGGCATGCGCCCAGTCTGCCGCGCCCGGTAGCGTGCAGGCGTGACCAAGGACGAACAGCTGGCGTGGATGCAGTCACTGCGCCCTCGGACGGCCCACATTGAGTTCGTCTTCAACGACGGGGACGAGGGGCACCCGCTGCTCGTCCAGTTGGCACACCTCGCCTCGACCCGGACGATCGGCGTCGCGGCGGGCAATGGCTACGCCCGCCCGCGGCCCACGGCGGTGAAGCGACGCTACCCCTACGACCGCGACATCATCGCTGCCATCGAGGCGCTGGGCGGGTTCTTCGCCGAGGACTCCAAGCCCGCGCCGTGGACCGGGCTCGGCAATGTGGACGTGGTGTTCCTCGACGAGCGGGGCACGGTGCTCGGAGCCACCGTGACCCACGAGAGCATGATCATCGACGCCGCCGGGCACGCCGTGGAATAATGGCCACAGGCGTGCTCGTGTCGCCTCTTCCTCGCTGGTCAGCAGCGGGTTGAAGTGCCGCCGGGCCCAGGGACAGCGTCCGCCGACCACATCGGGGTGGGAGCGACATGTCCTCCACGCAGCGAATCCAACAACCGCGTCGCTACCTCATGTGCCGACCCGAGCACTTCGCGGTCAGCTCCGAGATCAATCCATGGATGAACCGGGGTCGGCAGCCCGACCGGGCCAGGGCGCTGGCCCAGTGGCAGGCATTGCACGATACCTACCTGCGCCTGGGCCACGAGGTCGAACTGATCGACCCGGTCCCGGGCCTGGACGACATGGTCTACACGGCCAACGCCGGCCTGGTCATCGACGGCATCGCGCTCGGCGCCCGGTTTGCCGTCGCCGAACGGCGCGGCGAGGAACCCCACTTCCTGGACTGGTGCGCCGCCCACGGGTTCGACGTGGTCGAGCCGGTCGCCACGCAGGAGGGGGAGGGCGACCTGATGCTGGTGGGTGACACGATCCTGGCCGGCCACGGCTTCAGGTCGGTTCGCGCCAGTCACGATGAGGTCGCGCGGGTGTTCGGACGAGAGGTCGTCTCGCTGCGGCTGGTCAACCCCACCTACTACCACCTCGACACGGCGCTGTGCGTGCTCGATGAGGAGACCATCGCCTACCTGCCCGCGGCCTTCGACCAGCCCAGCCAGGACGAGCTCGCGGTGCGCTTCCCCGACGCGATCCGACTGCCCACCCCCGCACCGGACGCGCTGGTGGTGAACGCGACCAGCGATGGCCGCCACGTGATCATCCCGCCGGACACCGGGCACTTCGAGGCCGAGCTGCGTGAGCGCGGCTACCTCCCCGTCCCCGTCGACGTGTCCGAACTGCACCTCGGCGGCGGCGGGATCAAATGTTGCACGCTGGAGCTGCGAGGAGGCAGATCATGAGCACGACAACTCGCCACATCTACGAGGAGAACCAGCACGTCGCCCACAACTACCACCCGTTGCCGGTGGTCGTGGCCTCGGCGCAGGACGTGTGGGTCACCGACGTCGAGGGCAGGCGCTACCTCGACCTGCTGTCGGCCTACTCGGCCCTCAACTTCGGGCACCGCCACCCCGACCTGGTCGGGGCGGCGGTTGACCAGATCGGACGACTGACCCTGACCAGCAGGGCCTTCCACAACGACCAGCTCGCTGGTTTCTGTGCTGCCCTGGCCGAGTTGTGCGGCAAGGACCTCGTGCTGCCGATGAACACCGGCGCGGAGGCCGTCGAGACCGGCATCAAGGCCGCTCGCGCCTGGGCCTACCGGGTCAAGGGGGTGCCTGCCGACAGCGCCCGCATCATCGTCGCCGCGGGCAACTTCCACGGCCGCACGACCACCATCGTCGGGTTCAGCGACGACCCGCTCGCCCGTGACGGGTTCGGTCCGTTCACCCCCGGCTTCGACATCGTCCCGTACCAGGAGGCGGACGCCATCGAGGCCGCGATCGGGGAGTCCACGGCCGCGGTGCTCATCGAACCCATCCAGGGTGAGGCCGGCGTCATCATCCCGCCGGCGGGCTACCTGCGCAGGGTCCGCGAGCTGTGCACCCGGCACAACGTGCTGCTGGTCGCCGACGAGATCCAGTCCGGGCTCGGACGAGCCGGGGTCACCTTCGCGTGCGAGCGCGACGGTGTCGTCCCCGACCTGTACCTGCTGGGCAAGGCCCTGGGCGGCGGGATCCTGCCGGTCTCGGCGGTCGTCGGGGACCGCGAGGTGCTCGGTGTGTTCCAGCCCGGCGAGCACGGGTCGACGTTCGGAGGGAACCCGCTTGCCGCGGCCGTCGGCCTGCGAGTGGTCGAATTGCTGCGCACCGGCGAGTTCCAGGACCGCTCCGCGACCCTGGGGCGCCACCTCAAGGCGCGACTGGACGCCCTGCTCGGACACGGGCTCACGGACGTGCGCGTGGCCGGGCTCTGGGCAGGGGTCGACATCGAACCCTCCCGCGGCACCGGACGCGAGGTCGCCGAGCGCATGCTCGCGCGCGGAGTGCTCGTCAAGGACACCCACGGTCATACCGTCCGACTGGCACCGCCACTGACGATCCAGCAGTCCGAGCTGAACTGGGCCGTCGACCAACTGGCGCTGGTGCTGGCCGAGTAGTGCTCAGCCGGCGAGGGTGGTGATGTGGGTGGTGGGGTCGTTGATCATCCAGGATCCGGTGGGGGTGACGAGGTAGCGGAATCCCAGGGGTGAGGTCCAGATGAACATGCCGGGGTGGAGTTGTTCGAGGTGCCAGCCACCGTGGGTTTTCGCGCGGTGGACCCGCCGGGACAACGGCCCGAGGTTGTCCGCCCTGGTGAGTCCGCTGGTGGGGGTCCAGGGGGTGGTGTGGTCCAGGTCGAGGCCCGGGGACAGGCGGCTGGAGAACGGGAACACCTCGTAGGGGTTGCGCAGTTCCACGGCCCGGCGCATGTTCGGTGGGCATTCGTAGGAATCCACCGGCACCTGGTTGCCCGCATCGAGGACGGGGCGGACCCGGACCCGACTGTGCCCGACCAGCGTCTTCACCCAGCCGGCGAGCAGGGGGCCGACCTGTTCACTGCGGGCCACCCCGGCACCGTCGCGGAGGACCTGGTCGGTCAGGTGCACCACCACCTCGACGGTGGGCAGCAGTTTCGCCGGGTCGGTGGTGATGGTGCCGCACTCATGCCCGGCCCACCCGGCCATCGGGCACTGGGGGTCGAGTGCCGGCAACCGGTCCGCAAGGTCGGCCTGCAGCAACTGGAGGGCGTAGGCGGGGCTGGCCAACAACCCCAGGGCTTGCGCCTGCCGGTACTCCAACGACTCCACCGGTACGTCGGGGTCACGGGGGCACTTGCCCAGGATCACCGCCACCTGCTGGATACGGGCCTTCAACCCGACCGCCTCCCCGGCCGGCAGGGTCGCGAAGACCCGGGTGAACCCGGCCACGGGTTCCTCGAAGTCCACCCGGCACTGCTCCTTCAACTGCTCATGCTCAGACTGGGCCTGCTGGGGGTGCAGGTCAGTGACCCGACCCTTCACATACTTCAGCAACCGGCGCCGCGACCACACCAACAACAACGGCTTGATCTCCCTATCCAGGAGGAGGGCCTCCGCCAGGGGCAGGGTGCGGGTGGCATCAGCCAGGTCGACCGCGGCCCAGACCCGGAACCAGCCGGCCATCACGGCCTGCCACACACCCGGCAACCGGTGCCGCACCGCCAACGCGTCCCCGATCTGGCAACGGACCTGGTGCTCGTCCAACCGCAACGCCGCCGCCACCTCCAGGACGCAGAACTCGGCCACCAACGGGGTCCCGTCCCCACCCCACTGCAGCATCCGCTCCGTACCGGCCAACACCGGCCCACCATCATGGGCGGGCGTGGTGTACTCATCGGCGAACTCCGCCCACACCCGAAACCGGACGGCTTCGGCCTGCCACACCGCCTGGTTCGCCCCCGCCAACTCCGCGAGTCTCCCCCGCGCCCTCACCACATCGAACTGCGCAACCTGCCCACCCTGCGCCATCATCGTCCCCGATCACCATTGATTCGAACTGATGATCCATTCTCCCCCGAGGGTCCGACAAAACCTGCAGAGCGCCCGACCTACTCCGCGGCCGCCTCCGCCGTCGCCGCCACCCGCTTCGCCCGGGTCTCAGGCCGCTTGGCCGTGGCAATCCAGGCCAACTGCTGCTTCTGCGCCGAAGGTGTCAGCCGGTCCCAGCCCTCCCGCGCACCGAGGGCATCCAGCGCAGCGGCCAGGTCGTCGGGGACGATGCGGTCCTCCACAGCATCCATCAGCGTCCAGTTGCCGTTGGCCTTCGCTGCGTCCACCGCCGCCGGGCCCGCGGGCTCGAGCCGACCCTCGGCCACCAGCCGGGCGACCCGCTCCTTGTTCCGCCGCGTCCAGATTCTGCCGGACCGCCGCGGCGCGAACCACATGCGGGAACGGTGCTCGTCCACGGGCTGCTGGGTCGAGTCGACCCAGCCCCACCGCAGGGCCTCGACCACGCAGTCCTCGTACGAGACCGCCCTGTCAGCGGCCTTGCGGCGTGACACCAGCCACACCCCATCGCCCCGACCATGGTGTTCGGCCAGCCAGGCAGACCACTCGTCGAGGCCCTGCGGTTCCACGTTCTCGGCATCGGCCTGCATCGGCGGGCCCCCTTTCGAGCGCCTCAGTTGATGATCTCGGCGTTGCTCTCCCGCAGCCGGGCCAGCCGGTCGCGCCACTCCTGCAGCGCTTCCGGCGTCAGCCGGGTCCAGTCGGTGACCTCCTCGGCGATGCGCAACGGCTCACGGGTCCGGTACGAGCGGGTGGGGTTCCCCGGGAACTTCTTGTCCGTCACGTTCGGGTCGTCCTCGAACGCCCCGGTCGGTTCGACCCGGTAGACCCGCGGAGCGGCGGTGCCACCGTCGAGTTCCCGTGCCAGTTCGGCGGCCAGCCCGGCACCGTCGCGCTGGGCCGTGAAGTAGACGTGGTTCATCACGACATCGGGCCGGTAGTTCGACCGGTGCCCCGCCCGCAGCAGGTCACCGACCCGCAGGTCGGCGATCGTCCCGTGGAAGAACGGTCCCTCATCGCTCACTCCGCCGCCAGCCTCGCCAGCACCCGGCGTTCGGGCAGCCGCAGTGCGGGCAGGGTGGGCAGCAGCGTCGCCGCCACCGTGATGAGCAGCGCCACCAGGAACGAGCCGACGAAGTACGCCCACGGCACCGACACCACCGGGTCGTACCCGGCCGCCGGCAGCCCGAACCAGAAGTAGGCGATCTCGACACCCACGGCCACCAACGCCGGGAACAGGGCGGTCCCGGCGATGATCCCGGCCTCGAGGATCGGCAGGACCCGCCGCTGGCTCGGCGTGGCGCCCAGCACCCCGGTCAGGGCGAGTTCGGCGTCACGCTGCTTGCTCATCATCAACAGCGACCCCACACCACCGGCCAGGGCGATCGCGAGCATGGGTCCGACCATGGTGAGCACCGGGCCCAGCCCCGCTGCCGACAGCTGGATCTCCAGCCCGGCTTTCGCCGTCGTGGCAGCGATGGTGGGCATGATGACCGTCATACCCAGCAGCAGGGCGACGGTGAACATCACCGGCGTGACCGAGCGCGCGAACCGGGTGCCGCGCCGCGACACGTTGCGGCGGGCGATCTGCCAGGTGGCGCTACGCACCGGGATGAGCCCGGTCCAGAACCGCGCCAACGGCCCGACGTACAGGTGCGCCACCGCCGACATCGCCAGCGTGCTGGTCAGCAGCACCGCGATCGCCAACTGCATGACGTTGCTGGCGGTCTCCTTGTCGCGGTACTGCGCCAGCACGGGGATCATGGCGAAGGCCGCCAGCGTGGCCACCACAGCGGCCACTGCGCCCAGCACCGGCAGGACGACCCGGGGCTTCGAGGTCGCCGACTCCGCCTGGCGCAGGGCCTCCACGGGTGGGATCCTGCTCGCCTTGCGGGCCTGCCCCCAGCCGGCCAGCAGGGCGAACCCCACGGTCAGCACATTGGTCAACAGGACCGCCCCCAGGTCACGGATCGGGGTCGGGGCCACCACGAGCATGTCCGGTTCGGTGCGGGCAGCCGCCAGCAGTTCCAGCCCGGCCCCCAGCCCGATCAGGCAGATCACGTCAGCGACCAGGGCGCAGGCGATCGTCACCGCGGCCAACTGGCCCATCACGGTGCCCGCCACCTGGCGTGGCGTCGCCCCCGCCAGTGACAGCCGCGCCAGGGCCCCGCGCCGGTAATCGACGACCAAGCCGACCGACGACGAGACGACCCCGAGCCCCACGATGCCGCCGAGCACGAAGTTGGTGATGGGCACCAGGGTGAACTCACCGGACTGCTCGAGTGCCATCTCGCCGTTGGCGACCGCCGTGAAACCACTCACGATGGTCAGCGACGAGAACACGAACACGAGGCTGAGGGTCAGGAAGACGATGCTGACGCCCAGCCAGTTCGTCCACGAGTTGCGCAACTCTGCGCGCTGGATCTTGAGCATGGTCACGCCCCCGGCGTGAGCGCGGTGAGCTGGGCGGCCACCGCCGCCGCGTCGGGGCGCGTGAGCTCCTGGACGAGGCGGCCGTCGCGCAGGAACAGCACGCGGTCGCACTCGGCGGCGACGTTGGGGTCGTGGGTGACGATCAGCGCGCACTGGCCGGGGGAGTGCGCAATCCGGCCCAGCGCCTCGAGGACGATGCCGCCCATGCGGGTGTCCAGGGCGCCGGTGGGTTCGTCGGCGAACAGGACCTTCGGCTGCTGCGCCATCACCCTGGCCAGCGCGACGCGCTGCTGCTCACCGCCGGACATCGACGACGGGCGGGCATCGCGGCGCTCATCCAGGCCCACCTGCTCGAGGGTCTCGCGGACGAGGTCCTTGGGTGGCTTGGTCCCCGCCAAAAGGTAGGGCAGCTCGACGTTCTCGGACGCGGTCAGGGTCGGCACCAGGTTGTAGCTCTGGAACATGAACCCCAACTCGGACCGACGCATCTTCGCCAGTTCTGCCCGCGAACGGCCGGCCAGGTCAACGCCGTTGACCACGACCTGTCCCTGGGTGGCGTCCTCGAGCCCCGCCAGGCAGTACATCAGGGTGGACTTGCCCGAGCCCGAGGGGCCCATGACCGCGACCATCTCGGTCTCGCGGACTTCCAGTGAGATCCCGTGGAGGATCTCCACCTGGTCCCGGCCCACCTCGTAGGACTTGTGGACGCCCGCGGCGCCGATCATGGTCTGGAGGGTGGTTGCTTGCGTGTTTGCCTCTGTCACCGTCATTGGTGGCTTCTCTCAATAGCGGGGTGGGTCCAAGCATGACAGTAACCCCTCGATGGCCCTCGCTAGGCTGGGGGGCGGAAACGCACCCACGACGAGGGGACCCTGTTATGAAACTTCTGCACATCCTCGGCCGAGTCGCACTCGGGGCACCCTTCATCGTCATGGGTTGGGGTGCGGCCACCGAGCCCGGTCCCCGCGTGAAGGCAGCCGAGGATTTCGGTGTCCCCGAGCCCGAACTCGCGGTGCGGATCAACGGTGGGGCCATGGTCGCCGGTGGCGCCGCGCTGGCGGTCGGGGTGCTGCCGCGGGCTGCCGCCACGGGGCTGGCGCTGGCGCTGGTGCCGACCACCCTGGCCGGCCACCCGTTCTGGAAGCATGACGACCCGGCGATGAAGGCGAACCATCGCATCCAGTTCCTGAAGAACCTGGCCATGGCCGGCGGACTGCTGGCCTACGCCACCCGCGACTGAATGGGGCGGTGATCTGAGGTGGGTCCAGCCCTGCTCATCATCGTCGGCCTGCTGGCACTGGTGGTCGGCGCAGAACTGCTCGTCCGCGGTGGTTCCGGGCTGGCCACCCGGCTGGGCATCCCACCCATCATCGTGGGGCTCACCGTGGTGGCCATCGGCACCTCGTTCCCCGAACTGGCGGTCGGCATCCAGGCGGCGGTGGCCGGTAGCGGCGGGCTGGCCGTGGGCAACATCGTCGGCACCAACATCGTCAACCTCCTGCTGATTCTGGGTGTCAGCGCGGTGCTCAGCCCGATCGCCGTCGAATCGCGGACGATCCGGCTCGACCTGCCCTCGATGGCGGCGGCCACGGCACTGTTCGTCGTGGTCGCGTGGGACGGACGCCTGACCCGCCTCGAGGGGATCATCCTGCTGGTCGCCGGAGTCGTCTACACCTGGGTGATCCTGCGCTCGGCCCGCAGCGAGCCCGAAGAGGTGCAGGAGGAGTACGAACACGAGTACGAAGTACCCAACGGCAAGAACTGGAAGGGGATCCTGGCCGACTCGGCGATGCTGGTGATCGGCCTGGTCATCATCGTGGTCGGCTCGGACTGGCTGGTCGACGGCGCGGTGGCCGTGGCGGTCTCGCGCGGGGTCAGCGAAGCCGTGATCGGCCTGACCATCGTCGCGATCGGCACCTCGGCGCCCGAACTGGTCACCACCGTGGTCTCCACTATCAAGGGTGAACGCGACATCGCCATCGGCAACCTGCTCGGCTCCAGCGTGTACAACCTCCTGTTCATCCTCGGCGCCACCATGGCCCTCTCGCCCGAGACGATCGGCATTCCCCGCGACGTGCTGACGATCGACCTGGTGGTGCTGGCCGTGGCCGTGGCTGCCTGCATCCCCGTGTTCCGGTCGGGCCAGCGGATCGAACGCTTCGAGGGCATCATTCTGGTGATCGCCTACCTCGCCCATCTCGCGTACCTGCTCACAGCCCGGGTCTGAGTTCTAGGCTGGTCACATGGCTCACCACAACGCCCCCGAGGACGAGGCCGAGGACTTCCTCGCGGCCTTTGCCGAACTGCCCGAAGTGCTGCAGAGCGCGGCACTCAAGATCATCAGGGCCGCCCAGGCCCTGCACGATGAACAGGCCGTCGAGACCAAGGCCGCCCTCGACGCCCTGGTGCAGCCCGGTGGAACCTTCGCCGGGGTCCCTGCCCAGTTCGTCGCCGCCGCGGCAAACGTGGTCGAGGCCCACTACGAAGAACTGCGCGCCGACAACCCCTGACGATGCTCGCACCCGCCATTGCCGCGGCCCCGACGCAATCAGCCTCGCCGTGCTCAACGCCTGGCGACTCCTGCGGCAGCTCGACTCCCGCGCACGGGCCGCGCAGCGGTAACGATTGCCGCCAGCCCTTTCCCGCCCGGTGGGAGCCGGGGAGAATGGAGGCATGGCGCAGGAGCGCGACGAGGTGCTCGAGGCACTCGTCGACCCCGAGTTTGCCGCGGCCTTCGAACGTGTCGCGGGGGAGCACCACGCCGCCATCCTCGCCCCGCTCGAGCAACGCCTGCTGTTGCTGCAGGCGAGGGGGACCCCGCTGCGGCTGGTCACCCGGTTCAGCCAGGGCGTGGCCCGGCTGCAGTTCGCCGACAACACCGCGGTCCTGATCAACTGTGACAGCCCCCGGCGGGGGATCGGCCCGCTGGGTGTCGCGGTCGCCAGGCGCCGGGCGATCCTGGTCACCGCCGTCGGGCTGGTGGACGGCCGGCTGCAGATGCGGTTGCGGTGGGACACCCACCACGTCGACGTCGACGTCCTCGGCGGCGACCAGGCCACCTGAGGCCGGCAGCACACCTCTTGACAGCCGACCCCTACCCGCAATAATCTACAACCAAATGGTTGTACATCCGAAGGACCCAGCACTCTCCGACCAGGACATCGACCGAATCTTCCGGGCACTGGCCGACGCCACCCGACGTGACATCGTCCGGCGGACACTGGTGCAGCCGATCTCGGTGTCGACCCTGGCCGCGGACTACGACATGTCGTTCGCGGCAGTACAGAAGCACGTTGCCGCCCTCGAAGCAGCTGGGCTGGTGACCAAGACGGCGCAGGGCCGTGAACGACTCGTGAGCGGCAACCCTGCAGTCATCCGCAGCGCGCAGTCCCTGCTGGACGAGTTCGAACGCATCTGGCGCGGGCGCGTCGACCGGCTCGACGCGCTCCTGGCCGAAGACCCCACCCACTGACCCCACCCACTGAAAGGCACCTAGATGCCCATCACCACCATCACCAAGGACCCCGAGAACCTCACCATGACCGTCGAGGCCGAGTTCGCCGCACCCCTGCGGCGAGTCTGGGACGCCTACGTCGACCCCCGCCAGATCGAACGCTTCTGGGGCCCGCCCGAGTGGCCGGCCACCTTCACCCGCCACGACATGGCCGCCGGCGGCCGGTCGAACTACTACATGAGCGGCCCCGACGGCGAGCGCAGCCACGGCTACTGGCAGTTCCTCGACGTGCAGCCCGGCAGGTCCTTCGAGGTGCTCGACGGCTTCGCCGGTGCCGACGGCACCCCCGACGACAGCCTGCCGAACATGCGCATGGTGTTCACCTTCGAGGAGGCCGGCGAGACAACCCGGCTGGTCACCACCACCTGGTTCAACAGTGCCGAGCAACTGCAGCAACTGGTCGACATGGGCATGGAGGAGGGCACCCGGGCAGCGATGTCGCAGATCGACCAGGTGCTGGCCGACCTGACCAGCTTCGCCCGCGACGCCGCGACCATCGCCCAGCTGATCGGCGATACCCAGGTGCGCGTCAGCCGCATCATCCGGGGAACAACCGAGCAGGTCTGGCGTGCGCACCACGAACCCGAGCTGATGAAGCAGTGGCTGCTCGGCCCCGACGGCTGGCAGATGGTCGTCTGCGAGATCGCCCGGGAAGTGGGCGATACCCACCGCACCGAATGGGTCGACGCCAATGGCGAGAACGGGTTCGGCTTCACCGGGCAGATGCTCGAGGTGCAGCCCGGGGTGCGCGAGGTGACCTCCGAGCAGATGATCGGCACCGACGGACCGCCGAGCCGCAACGAACTCACGCTGACCCCGGTCGACGGGGGCACTCTGCTGAGCCTGCTGATCACCTACCCCAGCGCCGAGGTGCGCGAGATCGTCCTGGGCACCGGCATGACCGACGGCATGGAGGCCAGCTACGCCCGGCTGGAGGCTCAACTGGCCGCCTGACCGCCCGCCCCTGCCAGACTGGTCCCCATGGACGTGTTCAGGTCAGTGCCGCTGTTCATCCTCGCCGCGCTGCTCGAGATCGGTGGGGCCTGGCTGGTCTGGCAGGGGGTGCGTGAACACAAGGGCCTGGCCTGGGTCGGGGCCGGGGTCATCGCCCTGGGCCTCTACGGCCTGGTCGCGACCCTGCAGCCCGACGCCAATTTCGGACGAATCCTGGCCGCCTATGGCGGGGTCTTCGTGGCAGGTTCGTTGCTCTGGGGGATGGTCGCCGACGGTTTCCGACCCGACCGCTGGGACATCACCGGTGCGCTGATCTGCCTGGTCGGCGTGGCGGTCATCATGTACGCGCCCCGCACGGCGTAGGGTACGCAAGTTTTGTCAGACCCTGCTGGTGGAGTGGTGCCAACACCAGCAGAAGGGTCGAAGAATCATGAATGGTGTCCTCACCAGCCTCTGGGAAGAGGTGTCCCCGCTCGAGCTTGGCAGCCTCGAGTGCTACAGCAACAATCCCCGGCAGTCCCACGACTGGGTGGCCCGCTGCTGGGAAGTCGTGGTCGAGCCCACCCTTGACGGGCACTGCGCCACCGACATCGCCCTGGCCAGGCTGGACGCCCACGCCCTGGTCGAGGTGCACAACGAGGTCGTCCGACGGCTCGACCCGAACCGGGCTTGGCAGCCCCGGCCCGGCCGGGTGGAGGGGCTCGACGACCTGCCCGACCTCGTCGTCGGTTACCTGGCCGCCGAGTACCGGCTCACCCCCTGCGCCGGCGGACGACAGGAACGTGACAGCCTGCTGGAGGGCATCCTCTACGGACGGACCCGACGCCTCGTGCGGCACCGGTCCGACTTCCTGGAGGCACAGGTGCCCCTCATCGCCGAGGCTGCCGGGGTGGGGTTCGCCGACCGAACCGCGAGGGGGGAGGACCTGCTGCGCCGCTTCCGCTGACCGGGGCCGACGGGTCAGGCGTCGCCGTTGACGACGGCGGTGAACCCGTCGGCCACCGCCTGGCAGGTGGGGGCCACCCGGTGGTCGACCTGACGCATCCGGTCGAGCATCGTGGTGCCCTTGCGGCCCTTGCTCGCCCACCAGCGCTGCATCAACTCCGGGGAGGCCTCGGGGTGGAACTGCACACCCCAGGTGTCGCCCAGTCGGAACGCGGCATTCTCGTAGGTGGCCGTGCGGGCCAGCTCGACCGCGCCGGCCGGCAGCTCGACGACGGCATCGTGGTGGGACATCGGCACCGGGCCACCGGCCACGACCGCGCCACCAAGCACGGGGTCGGCGGCGGCACCGGGCAGCCACTCCAGCTCGAAGGCACCCTCCTCGGGGCCGCGGGGGTCGGCCACTTTCACCCGACCGCCGAGTGCCTCCGCGGCCAGCTGGTGGCCCAGGCAGATGCCCAGCACCGGGATGTCGATGTCGTGCAGGTCGGCGATCAGGTCCTTGACCACCGGGATCCACTTCTCGGACCCGTGCGCGCTCGTGCGCCCGCCCAGCACCACCAGCCCGTCGCCGATGGCGTCCAGGTTCGGGACGTCCTTGGTCTCGAGGTCGATGACCGACATCCGCACCCCGCGCGGCAACCAGTCCTCGAACCTGTCCAGCGGCACGTCGGACTCCGGCTGCAGGACCGTGATGCGTGGTTTCTTGGCCATGCGGGCGATCGTATCGGCAGTGGCTGCCGCCGGTGGATGCGGTGACTAGTGTCGAGACCATGCCGATCGACGCATTCTTCGCCGAACTCACCCACGCCCTGGCCGAGCGGGCCCGCGCCCAGCGCCAGCCCTCCCTGTCGGTGGCCGCCGCGCTCGGCGGCGAGGTGGTCTGGTCGGCCGCCATCGGCGATGCGTGCCCCCTGGGGAAGCGGGCCAGGAAGCCGACGGCCACCACCCGCTACCGCATCGCCTCGATCACCAAACCCCAGGTCGCGGTCGCGGTGCTGGCGCTGGTCGAGGCCGGCACGATCGACCTGGGTGCCCCGATGCGCAGCTACCTGCCCGATGCCCCGGCAGGCGGGGCCACCGTGGCACAGTTCCTGTCGCACACCAGCGGGCTGGTGGCCGAGATTGACGGCCCCTGGTGGGAGCGGGCCGGCGGCTGCACCTGGGCACAGATCGTCGCCATGGACCTGCCCCAGGTCTGCCCACCCGGCATCACCCACCACTATTCCAACCTCGGCTACGCCGTGCTCGGTCGCCTGCTGGAGGTGGTCCATGACGTGCCATGGGACCAGGTGCTCGACGAGGTCGTCTGGCAGCCACTCGGCATGCGCCACACCGCCCGGACGCCCGGGCGCAGCCACGCCCAGGGCGTGGCCGTGCACCCCCTGCAGCCGCTGGTGCACGCCGAACCGGTGAACCCCTACCTGGCCATGGGGCCGGCCGGCGAACTGTGGTCGACCCCGAGCGACCTGGTCGTCCTCGGGTCCTTCCTCGCCGGCGTGGGTGAGGGCAGGGGAGTGCTGCGGCCCGACACCCTGGCCCTGATGCGGCACCCGGCCACCCTGGTGACCACCGCGGGCCAACCGTGGACCAGTGGGTACGGGCTCGGGCTGCGGGTGCAGAACATCGACGGGGTCGTCCAGGTGATGCACACTGGTTCGGTGCCCGGGTTCACCGCCCATCTGGTGCTGGACCCCCGCACCGGTGCCAGCATGGCGGTGTGCGGCAACTCGACCGCGTGGAACGGGGGAGCCTCGGACTGGCTGCAGGCCCTGGCCCTGCTGGCGCCACTGGCCAGCTCGTCCCCCGGGTCACCTCTGTCCCAGCAACCCGCCCTGCCCGACGGAATCCGCGCGCTGACCGGGCTGTGGTACCGGGGCCCGCGTCCCTTCCTGGTGAAGGTGCTCGACAGCGAAGTCGTGGTGCACCCCACCGACGCTCCCGGCCTGGCCTCCCACGTGCGGCCCGACGGGGACGGCCGGCTGGTCGGGACCAGCGAGGACCTGGCCTTCGGGGAGGAACTGCGCATTGACCCCGAGCACCCCGACGACCCCCGCTGGTTCATCCTGGCCGGGCTGCACCACACCCGCGAACCCTACGACCCCGACGCCATGGTGCCCGGCGGGGTGGACGAGCAGGGCTGGCGCCAGCTGCGCTGAGCCCGCCGGGGCAAGCGGAAGGCCCGCCGAGCAGGTGCTCGACGGGCCTTCCGAATGGGGGTGTTGGGTTGAGTCCGACTGTCAGAGGACGAAGCCGCCGGCGAAGCCGAGGGCGCTGGCAACCACCCAGATGATGGTGGTGTTCAGCCAGATCGAAGAAGCCGGGGGGTCAACGTGGGTCGTGCCACGGGCGTACCAGATGCGCTGGAAGACCTCACCGAGCAGGGCACCGATCCAGCCGAAGACAGCACCGACGAGCAGTGCGCCGATGGCCGAGTACCACAGGGAGTTGGTCATCTCGGTGATCTCGCTGTAGAACGCGAAGCCCTTCTCAGCCTCACCCGCGAAGATCGGGAAGAACAGCACGGCGGCCAGACCAGCGACGATGGTCACATGGTGCTGAACCGGCATGTCCCAGCCGATGATCAGGAACAAGATGATGATGGCGGAGATACCGAAGGCGAAGGTCGCGGCGCTGCCGGCCATCTCCGGGAAGTTGATGGCGAGCATCAGGGCGACACCAGCCGCAGCAAGACCAAAGAAGATACCGATCGCGGTGAACTGGGCGGGGGTCTCCTGGTAGGGCAGCCACTTGTACTCATCAGTGGTGTCCCACTTGCCCATGAAGCCACCCTTGGCCTTCTTGTCCTTGCGGAAGCGCTCGGGGTTGGTGATGGAGGCCTTGCCGGCGGCGGAGTTGCCGAAGGCCAGACGGGCGATGAGAGCGGAGATCAAAACGGTCAGGGCGACCGAGTCGGTGTGGGCACCGAACCACGGGATCTGCGACAGGCCGATCTGGAGCAGGTAGCCCAGGACACCGAAGGCGGCGCCGACCAGCAGCACCGACGGGCGGCCGAGGCCGGCCAGCGGGGAGGTGGCGTCCTTGCCGGAGGGGATGTACCCCTTGTGGGCGGCGAAGGCGGCGGCTGCTGCGCCACCGGCGAAGGCGATGTGGGGGCCGACGAACGGCCCGAAGGCGATGTAGTTGAAAGCGATGGCTGGATCCAGGCCGATGGTGGAGCCGACCGGAGTCACCACGACGCCCCAAGCGAAGAGCACGCAGAAACCAGTCAGCGCGAAGGCGAAGTTGCCACCCACTGCTGCGCCAAAGAATCCACCTGCGGCCGCGACGATCAGGCCGAGCAGGAAGATGCCAAGAGAAGCTGTGAACATCCTTGTTCCCATTCGAGACGGAGCGCCCCGAGGGGCGCCGAACGTGAAATCAGATCCACAAGCTTTGTCAGACCTGACCGAGGGGGATGCCCCTCACGGGGAAAACTAACATGCCCCACGTTCGATTCACCAGAGGGGCTCGGTAAATGGCGGGCTGTGTCGCCCCTAGTCGGACACCGTTTGCACACTTGTCTAGTCAGGACTGGCCAAGCGAGCACATGCGTGCGCGTCGGTGTGGCAGCTTCCCAATGCCGCACTCGGTGTGCTCATCGGTGACACTGTCTTGATGTCATCATAGTTTGCCGATCAAGCGCCGTAGGCTGGAGCCATGTCAGACAACGACCAGGTGGCCGCCGAACACTCCCAAGGTGGGGTCTACTCCAGCAAGGGCAAGGAGTTCGCCAGGGACACGAACTACATCACCACGCGCATCGTCGCCGACCCCACGCCGGGTGCCGACGAGTACCCCGTTGAGCCCGGCCGCTACCGACTGGTCGCGGCCCGCGCCTGCCCCTGGGCCAACCGGACGATCATCGTCCGGCGACTGCTCGGCCTCGAGGACGTCATCTCGTTGGGCCTGCCCGGCCCCACCCACGACGCCGACTCCTGGACCTTCGACCTCGACCCGGGCGGCGTCGACCCGGTGCTCGGCATCCACAAGCTGAAGGACGCCTACGAGAAGCGCTTCCCCGGCTACCCCCGGGGCATCACGGTGCCGGCGGTCGTGGAGGAGGCCACCGGTGAGGTGGTCACCAACGACTTCGCCCAGATCACCCTCGACTTCAGCACCGAATGGACCCAGTTCCACCGCGAGGGGGCGCCGGACCTGTGGCCCGTGCACCTGCGCGACGAGATGGCGCCGATCATGAAGCGCATCTACACCGAGGTGAACAACGGGGTCTACCGCTGCGGCTTCGCCGGCACCCAGGAGGCCTACGAGGCCGCCCACGAACGCCTCTGGGTCGCCCTCGACTGGCTCGAGGAGCACCTGGCCGACCGGCGCTACCTGATGGGACCGCACATCACCGAGGCAGACGTGCGCCTGTTCACCACCCTGGTGCGGTTCGACCCGGTCTACCACGGCCACTTCAAGTGCAACCGCCAGAAGCTGGCCGAGATGCCGGTGCTGTGGGCCTACGCCCGCGACCTGTTCCAGACCCCCGGCTTCGGCGACACCGTCGACTTCGAACAGATCAAGCAGCACTACTACATCGTCCACACCGACATCAACCCCAGCCAGATCGTCCCGGTCGGCCCCGACCTGTCGAACTGGCTCACCCCCCACGGACGAGAAGCGCTCAGCGACGACCCCTGGGGTGGCGGCACCGCCCCCGAGCCCGCCTGAGCAAGCCGGGGATCAGGCGCGGGTGCCCGGCAGGTCGCCGAACAGCACGCCCGGTTCGTCCCGCAGTGCCTGCTCGAGTCGTTCGACGTAGCCGACCTGCATCGGCGGCAGGTCGTCCAGGTCGAACCAGGCCGCGGCCACCGACTCGTCGTCGCCGGGGGTGGCCTCGCCAGAGACGTAGCGCATCAGGAAGGTGTGGTTGATGTACTCGGCCTGGTCGCCGTTGACGTAGGTGACCATCGGGTAGGTCTTCACCCAGGTCAGCCGCACGATCTCGGCGACCACACAGGTCTCCTCCAGGACCTCGCGCAGCGCTGCCTCGTGCACCTGCTGGCCGGGCTCCACGATGCCCGAGACCGCGGTCCATTCGTGGGTGTCACTGCGCTGGACGAGCAGCACCTGCTGGCGCCCCTCGTGTTCCCGCAGCACGATTGCGGTCACCCCGAACAGGAACAGGGGTGCATGCCCGATCGTGGCGCGCAGGTCCAGGATGAACTGTGGGGTGGGGCTCACGCGTGGACCACCTGGCCGTCCCAGCCGTACATGGTGCGCACCCGCAGCGCGGCACCGGGGGCCTGCGCGAAGCCGACCCGGTAGCTCAGCACCTGGCCGGGGCCGAGCTGGCCCGGGTTCTCGTCGGCGGGGACGATCTGGTTGGCCGGGTCGTAGATCCGGGTGGCCTCGGTGCCGCCGGCCGACGCGTCGTGGCCCACGATGCCGATGTCGATGGCCGTCGAGCTGGAGTTCTGCAGGGTGACGTTCACCCACACGTACCGCTGCCCGGCGGGCACGTCGGCCTGGCTGGTGGGGGTGAAGGTGGTCGGGCTGGTCACATTGACCTTCAACCCGCTCGGGAACTGGAACGGCTGGCCGAAGGCCGCCGTGCCGCTGGGCACACCGTCCTCATTGGTGCCGGTGGCGCTGGCAGTGCCCAGCGCAGAAGTCGCCGGGATCGTCCCGGTGGCCGAGGGGGTGCCGTTGGGTTCGGCGGGCACCGTCGGCCGGGTCGCCACCGGGCTGGTGGCAGTGGCGGGGAGGCTGCTCGGCGCCGAGCTGGTGGGGTGCGGTGTGGCCGAGGTCGACTCGGGCACGGCCACCGAGGCCGAGGGCCCGGCGCTGGTCACCACGGGTTCGGCGGTCTGCCCCTCGTCGTTGCTGCAGCCGACCAGCAACAGGGCGACAAGCAACGGGGCGACCAGGGCGGCGCCGACGAACCGGCTGCGGGCTGTAGTCACGGCTGTCCTCCTGGGCTGGGTGCGTCATTCAAGTGTGGCACGCTGGGGACATGGCTAACATTCTGCGTCGCGGCGAACCCACCACCACCTCCGGCGAGCTGCCCCCGGTCGGCTCCCCGGCCCCCGCATTCGATGTGGCATCCACCGGTGATGTCCGGCTGACGCCCTCCACCTGGACCGGCACCCGCGTGGTGCTCAACATCTTCCCCAACATCGAGACCGGCGTGTGCCAGACCAGCGTGCGCACCTTCAACGAGCGGGCCAGCTCCCTGAGCGACACCGTGGTGGTGTGCCTCAGCAATGACGAACTCGAGACCCTGGCCGGCTTCTGCGCCGCCGAGGGCCTGGACAATGTCGTGGTCGCCTCCGCCAAGGGCACCAGCTTCGGCGACGACTACGGGCTGACCATCCTCGACGGCCCGCTGGCCGACCGACTGGCCCGCGCCATCGTCGTCATCTCCGCCGACGGCACCGTGTCGCACACCGAACTCGTGCCCGAGATCGCCCAGGAACCCGACTACGAGGCTGCCCTGTCGGCCCTGTGAACCACCCCTAGACTGGCGCCATGAGGAGCACCGTCTTCCACCTCGAGGTCAACGGCCAGGGCATGGGCATCCACCACTGGATCCCCGACACGGACCCACGCGGGATCGTCCAGATCTCCCATGGCATGGCTGAGCACGGTGGTCGCTACGACGGCCTGGCCCGGGCACTCACCGAGCAGGGCTGGGTCGTCATCGCCGGCGATCACCGTGGTCACGGTCGCACGGCGGCGGCCGCGGCGCCGGCCACCCAGGCCGCGGCCGACCCGCTGGGCAACCTCGGCCACTTCGCCGACAAGCTCGGGTGGAGCAAGGTCGTCGAGGACCTGCGCGCGGTGGCGCTGCATGCCGCCGTGCTGCACCCCGGCCTGCCCACGGTGCTGCTCGGGCACAGCATGGGGTCCCTGCTGGCCCGTGACTACGCCTCCCAGTGGGCCCACGACCTGGACGGGTTGGTGCTCAGCGGCACCCCTCGTCCGCAGGGCCTGATCGGGTCGGCCGCCAAGCAGTTCGCGAAGGCCCAGGTGCGAGCCCGTGGCCCCCGCAGCCGGGCGAACCGGCTCGACCGGATGAACTTCGGCGCCTACAACAACCAGTTCAAGCCCGCCCGCACCGACTTCGACTGGCTCAGCCGCGACGAGGCCGAGGTCGACGCCTACATCGCCGACCCCGCCTGCGGTTTCGTGTGCACCAGCGCCCTCTATGTCGACCTGATCGGCGGGCTGGAACGGGTCAACTCCAAGAAGGTCGTCAAGAACACCGGCAAGAAGCTGCCGGTGCTGCTGCAGACCGGCTCGCTCGACCCGGTCGGCGGTGAACGGGCCGCCACCGCCCTCAAGGGGCTCTACCGCAGCATCGGCAACAAGCACGTCACGCTCAAGACCTACTCCGGGGCGCGCCACGAGGTCTACCACGAGACCAACCGGGCAGAGGTGTTCGCCGACCTGCTCACCTGGCTCGACGCCCTGGGCGGGCGTCGCAAGAAGTGACCCGCATCGTCGGCACCCCCCGCCCGCTCGACCGTGCCCTGCAGGAATGGGAACCCACCGGCGTGCCGCTCGGGGTGCCTGACGACGCCTGGCAGGCGCTGGCCGGGGTCGGTTCCTGCGTGGTGGTGACCGGCGCCGGGGTCTCCACCGACTCCGGTGTGCCCGACTACCGCGGACGAGGGGCCCAGCGCGGCACCCCCATGCAACTGGCCGACTTCGTCTCCAGCGAAACCAACCGGCGGCGCTACTGGGCCCGCGGCTACCAGGGCTGGGCGGCGATGGGGGTCGCGGCCCCCAACCGGGGCCACGCCGCGATCGCTGCCTGGGAGGACGCCGGGTGGCCCTGCGAACTGACCGGTCTGATCACCCAGAACGTCGACGGGCTGCACCTGCAGGCCGGCAGTCACCGGGTGGTCGAACTGCACGGCAGCATCCACGACGTGCGCTGCCTCGACTGCGACGAGGTGACCAGCCGCCAGCTGATGCAGGACCGGATGGCGCTGGCCAACCCGCACGTGCGCACCGTCACCTGGCGTGGCCACCCCGAGTTGCGGCCCGACGGTGATGCCGTGGTCGACGACTGGCACGACTTCGTCGTCCCCGCCTGCGAATCCTGCGGGGGAGTGCTGAAACCGGACGTGGTCTTCTTCGGCGAAACGGTGCCCCGCTCCCGGGTGGAACGGGCCCGCGACTGGGTGGAGCGGACCGAGGCGGTGCTGGTCGCCGGGAGTTCCCTGTCAGTGATGTCGGGGCTGCGGTTCGTCCGTCAGGCGGCCGCCCGGGGACTGCCGATCATCATCATCAACCACGGCGCCACCCGCGGGGACGACCTGGCGAGCGTGCGACTCGACGGTTCGGTCAGTAACCTGCTCGAAGGGTTGGTCGGCGCCGGAACCCCTCGCCACGGCGCAGGTGGCCGATGAGCAGGCAGAGCAGGTAGATCAGGAACGAGACGGTGGTGACGTAGGGGCTGATCGGCAACCCGGGCCCCAGGGACAGCAGGATGCCGCCCACTGCCGAGGTCACCGCGAACACCACCGACAGCGCCGCCAGCGCCACCGGGTTCGAGGTCACCCGTGCCGCGGCCGCCGTGGGGGTGATCAGCAGCGAGAGCACCAGCAGTGCCCCGACCAGCTGCACCGCCATCGCGGTGGTCAACCCCAGCACGACCATGAACGCGATCGACAGCAGCCGCAGCGGCACCCCGCGGGCCATGGCGACCTCCGGGTCGACCGAGGCGAAGAACAGGGGCCGCCACATGATCGCCAACGACACCGCCACGATCACCGCGACCACCGACAGGGTCACCAGCTGGGCATCGTCGACGGCCACGATCTGGCCGGTCAACAGCCCGAACTTGTTCGAGGAGCGGCCCTTGTACAGCGACAGGAACAGCACCCCGAGGCCCAGACCGAAGGGCAGGAAGATGCCGATGGCGGCATTGCGTTCACGCGAGCGGGCGCCCAACAGGCCCAGCAGCAGCGCCGCCAGGACCGAGCCCACGATCGCACCGTGGGCGACATTGAAGCCCAAGTACAGCGCGGCGGCCGCCCCGGCGAAGGACAACTCACTGGTGCCGTGCACCGCGAAGGACAGGTCGCGGGCGTGGATCATCGGCCCGATCAACCCGGCGATCACACCCAGGATCAGTCCGGCCACCAGGGACCCCTGCACCAGGGGCACCAGCGCGGTGAAGTTGTCGAAGTTGATGATGGCATTCACGAGAACGGCACCTCCTCGGAATGGTCGTGATGGTGGTCATGGGCGTGGTCGTGGTGCGGCTCCTCCTCGGCGCCGAACACCAGCACGCGGTCCCGGTGCCGGATCACCTCGATCGAGGAGCCGTACAACTCGCTGAGCGAGGCGCTGGTGATCACCTCGTCGGGCGGGCCGACGCGGGCGCGGCCGTTGGCGAAGTAGATCACCCGGTCGACCACCGGCATGATCGGGTTGATCTCGTGGGTCACGAACAGCACCGCGATCCGGTGCTCGCGCCGCATGCGGTCGATCAGGTCGGTGACGGCCTGCTGGTGGGCCAGGTCGAGGCTGAGCAGCGGTTCGTCACACAGCAGCACGTCGGGTCGGGTGACCAACGCCTGGGCGATCCGCAGCCGCTGCTGCTCACCCCCGGACAGCATCCCGATGGGTTCGTCGGCGTAGGCGGTGGCCCCCACCATCTCGAGCGCTTCGTCCACCTGGCGGCGCCGCGAGCGGCTCGGCAGGGCCACGCCCCACCGGTCGCCGTCCAGGCCGAAGCGGACGAGGTCGCGCCCGCGGATCGCGGCCCGGTTGTCGAGGCTCTTCTGCTGGGGGACGTAGCCGATGCGCCGCGACCCCACCCGGATCGGCTCACCGCCGACCCTGGCCTGGCCATGGGCAAGCGGCACCTGGCCGAGCAGCACCCGCAGCAGGGTCGTCTTGCCGACGCCATTGGGGCCCAGCACGGCGACGAACTCACCGCGGGCGATGTCGATGTCCAGGTGGTCCCACAGCGGGCGGCCACCGAAGGCGACGCAGGCATTGCTCAGGGACACCGCAGGCTGGGACTCGTCCCGGTCGGGGTTCGTGATGGCGGCGTTCACTCGGTCAGGCTATCGACTGCGGCACCGATGAACGAGACGTAGTCGGTGGTGCCTTCGGGGAAGGTCTCGTAGACCTTGATGACCTTCGCCCCGGTCTCGTTGGCCCGCTGGACCAGGCGGTTCGAGACGGCGTCCTCGGTCTGCCCGTTGACGATCAGCACTTGTGCCTCGGTGCCGATCAGCTGCCGGGTTGCCTCGATCACGGCCACCGAGGGGCCGGACTCGGCCTCCGACTGGCGGATGTAGTCGGCGGGGGTGACATCGGTCAGCCCGAGGTCGTCGAGCAGGTACTCGGCCACCGACTCGGTGCTGACCACCTTTGCGCCGCCGTTGGCCGCCGCCCAGTCGGTGGCGCGCTTGCGCAGCGCCTCGAGTTCGGCGACCAGGTTGTCGGCGTTGCTGGTGTAGGTCTGGGCCTGCGCCGGGTTCACCTCACCCAGCGCAGTGGCCACCTGGCGCGCCACCGCCATGGCGGTGTCGAGGTCGTAGAAGACGTGTTCATTGGCGCCCTCGGGGTACTCGCTGAGGACGAAGGCGTTGACGACGCTCGGGTCGTTGTCGACCGACTCGAGCAGGGGCTGGGCCCAGGCGTCGTAACCGCCGCCGTTGACCACGACCACGGCGGCCTGGGAGACCAGCAGCTTGTCCTGCGCGGTGGCCTCGTAGTCGTGCGGGTCCTGGTCGGGGCTGGAGATGGATGCCGTCACCTTCGCCGCGTCACCGCCGACTGCCTCGGCGATCGAGCCCCACACGATGGTCGTGGCGAACACGGTCGGGACGTCGGGGTCGGTGGCGCCGCCGTTGCTGCTGCAGCCGGCCGCGACCAGGGTGGCGGCGGCCAGGCCGAACAGGCCGCGGCGGGTGATCTGGGTGGTCATTCAGCATCCTCCACAAAGGTTGATAACGATTATCATATGAGCCGGTTTCCGCTCTGCCAAATCACGGGCCAGACTGGACCGGTGAACAGCCCCGCGACAGTGTCCTCCCCGGTACCCGGGTTGGTCCTGGCCGCCCTCGGTGGTGGCCTCGGCCTGCTGGTGCACTGGTGGTTCCCGGGCGTGCAGGCCGGTACGGTCGCCGTGGTCCTGGGGGCGGTGCTGGTCAACCTCGGGGTGCTGCCCGAGTGGGCCGGGCCCGGCCTGGCCGTGGCGGCCAAGCAACTGCTGCGGCTGGCCGTCGTCCTACTCGGTTTCGCACTGTCGCTGCGTGAGGTCGCCCAGCTGGGCGGCCCGGGGCTGCTGGTCGTCCTGGCCACCGTGGCGTGCGCCTTCACCGGCACCCTGGTGCTGGCCCGAGCGCTGAAACTGCCCCGGGCCACCGGCCTGCTGGTCGCCACCGGCTTCTCGATCTGCGGGGCCTCGGCGATCGCGGCGATGGAGCCGATGGCCCGCGGCAAGAAGGACGACACCGCCGTCGCGGTGTCCCTGGTCACCCTGTGCGGCACCCTGGCCATCGTGGTGCTGCCGCTGCTGCGCCTGCCGCTGGGCCTGGTCGAGCCCGCCACCTTCGGGCAATGGGTCGGCGCCTCGGTGCATGATGTCGGCCAGACCGTGGCCACCGCCAACACCGTGCCCGGTGCGCTGGAATCGGCGGTGATCGTGAAGCTGACCCGGGTGGTGCTGCTGGCGCCGATGGTCTTCGGGGTGGGGCTGTACCTGCGCCGCCGCTGGCAGGACGAGCCGCGCGACGAGGGTGCCCGCAAGCCGCCGCTGGTGCCGCTGTTCGTGGTCGGCTTCCTGGCCGCGATCCTGGTCAACTCGCTGGTGGCGCTGCCGCAGGGGTTCCTGCAGGTGGCCCACACCAGCCAGGAGGCGCTGCTCACCGTGGCCCTGTTCGCGCTGGGCACCACGATCCGCTGGCAGGTGATGCGCAGGGCCGGTGGGCGTGCGCTGGTGCTGGGCCTGCTGGCCTGGCTGCTGGTGGCCTCGGTGGCCTACGTCGGGGTGCGGATGATCTCCTGAGTCGAACTCACCTGCAGCTGCGGGGCATACAGTGCCATCGCGGCCAGGGCGTTGCGGTGGTTGTCGTCGCTCGAGCCGGCGCAGGCGTCGGCGACCACGGTGACCGTGGCGCCGTCGTCGACGGCAGCCAACGCGGTCGACAGGACGCAGCAGTCGGTCGACACCCCGGCCAGTACCAGGTGCGGGTGGGGGCCGGTGATCGCCAGCAGGTCGGCGCCGTACTTGCCGAAGGTGCGGGCATCGAGGGTTCGGCCGATGTCCAGGCCGTCACCGGCGATGGCCTGCGCGGAATCGACCAGGGCGAACAGCGGGTCGTCATCGGGTTGGTCGGCGAACGGGAAGGTCTCGAAGTAGGGCCCCCAGGAGCCCTCCCGGTCAAGGGCCGGCAGCCAGCGGGTGAGCACCACCCGACCGGCGAAGTGCTCGGCCAGGGCGCGCACCGGTGCGATCGTCGCGGCGAACCCCGGGGCGCACCAGTCGCTGGCGGGGTCGGCGAAGACGAACTGGTGGTCGATCACCACCAGCCACGCACCCTCAAGGGTCATTGGTCGGACTCCTGGCGGCGCACCACGTGGCGCCGGGCCAGCAGGGTCACCACGAAGCCCAGCACCAGCGCGATCAGCACCCCGAGGTTGGCCCAGGGCCAGTTGCCCTCCCAGCTGACCACCCCGTCCACGACGACCTTGCGGCCCAGGCCCAGCGGTTCGAGCAGGTAGCCCTGCCAGTTGTTCCAGGTGGCGTCCTCGGCGAAGGAGTTGACCACCAGGCCCCAGCCGATGATCGTCGCGACCACCATGGTCACGATCGAGATCCAGTCGAAGGACCCGTAGCGGCCACTGGAGTCGAACAGTGCCTGCTCGTCATAGGGCTTGCGGCGCAGCGCAATGTCGGCGCACATGATGCCCGCCCAGGCCGCCAGGGGCACGCCCAGGGTGATCAGGAAACTCTGGAAGGGCCCCAGGAAGTCGGTGGCGAAGAAGACCACCCAGATCGTGCCCAGGGTGAGGATCAGGCCGTCAAAGCCGGCGGCCACGGGGCGGGGGACCTTGATGCCGAGGCTCAGCAGCGTCAGACCCGAGGAGTAGATGCCCAGCACTGCGCCGCTGATCAGGGTCAGGATCGCCACGATGAGGAAGGGCAGCAGCACCCAGCGGGGCAGCAACTGGGCCAGGGCGCCGATCGGGTCGCCACCGACCGCGGCCGCGTAGTCCGGGTTCGAGCCGACCAGCAGCAGGCCGAAGATCACCAGCAGGATCGGGGCCACCGAGCCGCCGAAGGTGTTCCAGGCCACGATCGCGCCGGAGGACGCCTTGCGGCTCTGGTAGCGCGACCAGTCGGCGGCGATGTTGACCCAGCCCAGGCCAAAGCCGGTCATCACCATCACCAGGGCGCCGATGGCGTTCTGCCACGGGCCGCTGGGGTAGTCACGCACGACGGTGGCCCAGTCGATCTGGGGAATGGTCAGCGCCATGAACAGGATGGTGAACCCGCCGGTGATCCAGGTGAGCACCGACTGCAGCTTCATGATCGTGTGGTAGCCGAGCACCGAGGCCACCACGACGATGGCGGCGATCACCAGGCAGGCGATCACCTTGGTGGAGGTCCCGTGCGTCCAGCCCAGGGCGTCGAAGACGGTGGCGGTGGCCAGGGTGGCCACGATGGTGAGGCTGGTTTCCCAGCCGATGGAGGTGATCCACGAGACCAGGCCGGGCACCTTCTGGCCCTGGACCCCGAAGGCCGCCCGGCTCAGCACCATCGTCGGCACCGATCCCCGCTTGCCGGCGATGGCGATGACCCCACAGATGGCGAAGCTGAAGATGATGCCGATGATGGCCACGAAGGTGGCCTGCCAGAACGAGATGCCGAAGCCCAGCAGGAACCCGCCGTAGCTCATGCCGAACACGCTGACGTTCGCCGCGAACCACGGCATGAACAGGTCTCGTGGTTTGGCGGTGCGGTCGGCCTCGGCGATCACGTCGATGCCCTGCATTTCGACCAGCCCGGTGGTGGTCTGCTCAGCGCTCATGCAGGCACGATAGTCCCACCGGGTGTGACGTGGCTCACTCGACGCGGGAGTCCTCGAACGTGAGCGTCATGAACACCACGTCGAGCCAGCGGCCGAACTTGCGGCCCACCTCGTCGAGCCGGCCGGCCACCACGAAGCCGAGCTGTTCGTGGAAGGCGATGCTGGCCTCATTGTTGCCGTCGACCGCCCCCACCATGACGTGCACCCCGCCTCCCCGGGCATGGTCGATCAACGCCGACATCAACATCCGCCCCACCCCGCCGGCCCGGTGCCCGCTCGCCACGTACACCGAATGCTCCACCGTGAAGTCGTAGCCGGCCTTGTCGCGGAAGCTGCCGTAGGAGGCGAAACCCACCACGATGGGTTCGCCCTCGTCCGGGACCCATTCGGCGACCATCACGGGGAACCGGCGACGCTGCTTGGCCTCGAACCACGCCATCCGGTCGGCGATCCCGACCGGGGCCAGGTCGTAACTCGCGGTCGTCCCGACGCCGGCCTCGTTGTAGATGGCCGTGATCGCGGGGACGTCGTCGGTGGTCGCGGTGCGGATGGTCACTGGCATGCGGGCGAGATTACTCCGCCCGCGTGAACTCGTGGCACACTGCCTCAGGATTAGCGGAAGGCTCCCATGACCACTCCCACGAGCACTGCGCCCACGCGCGCCGAACGCCTCGACAAGCTGGCGTTCAACCGCAAGCACGGCAAGCTGCTGGCCGGCTCCGGCATCGGCTGGGCCCTCGACGCGATGGACGTCGGCCTGATCAGCTTCGTGATGACCGCATTGGCCGCCGAATGGAACCTGGGGCAGGGGGAGTTGTCGCTGATCGGCTCCATCGGTTTCGTCGGCATGGCCATCGGCGCGGCCCTCGGTGGGCTGCTCGCCGACCGGTTCGGGCGTCGCCACGTCTTCGCGTTGACCCTGCTGGTCTACGGCCTGGCCACCGGTGCCTCGGCGCTGGTGACGACCGTGGCCGCCCTGATCATCCTGCGGTTCGTGGTCGGCCTGGGGCTGGGTGCCGAGCTGCCGGTGGCCTCGACGCTGGTCAGCGAGTACGCGCCCCGCAGCATCCGCGGACGCCTGGTGGTGGCCCTGGAAGCCTTCTGGGCGCTCGGCTGGATCATGGCCGCGCTGATCGGCTACCTGTTCATCCCCAACATCGACAACGGCTGGCGCTGGGCGCTGGCGGTCGGCATCATCCCCACCATCTACGCGGCGGTGGTGCGCTTCGGGCTGCCCGAGTCCGTGCGCTTCCTGGAGTCGAAGGGACGCCTCGACGAGGCCGAGGCCGCCGTGCGCGAGTTCGAGGAAGCCGGCGGGGTGGCCCCGCCCGCCGAGCCGTCGCCGGCCCCGGCACCCCCCGACCCGGACGAGCCGGTGCCCTCGATCTGGTCGAGGGGGCTGCGGCGGCGCACAGGAGCGCTGTGGGTGATCTGGTTCATGATCAACCTGTCGTACTACGGGGCGTTCATCTGGATGCCGACGCTGCTGTTCCAGGACGGGCACACGCTGGTGAAGTCCTTCCAGTACACGCTGATCATCACCCTGGCCCAGATCCCCGGGTACGCGGTGGCGGCCTGGCTCATCGAAGCCTGGGGCAGGCGCCCCACCCTGGCCACCTTCCTGGTCGGCTCGGCGGTCAGTGCGGCCCTGTTCGGCATCGCCGACGGCCCCACCCAGATCATCATCACCGGCTGCGCCCTGTCGTTCTTCAACCTGGGTGCCTGGGGAGCGCTCTATGCGATCGGGCCCGAGCTGTACCCGACCGCCTCGCGCGGCAAGGGCACCGGGGCGGCGGCTGCCTTCGGCCGGATCGCCTCGATCATCGCGCCCCTGATGGTTCCGGTGCTCATCGGTGCCGGCGGTCACCCGCTCACCTTCGGGGTCTTCGCGGCCGCCTTCGTCGTGGCCGCCCTGGCGGCCTTCATCCTGCCGGAGCAACGCAACCGCGCCCTTGGCTAGGATCAGGGCATGGGAGCGGGGTCCGAAGCCGAGACGAACGTTCGGGGTGTGCCCTCGATCCAGGTTGCCCGCCGCCACGCCATCGCCGAACTGGTCTTCCGGCGCGGCACCGCCTCCATGGAAGAACTGGTGGCCGCCGTCGGCGTCTCACTGATGACGCTGTACCGCGACATCGCCGCCCTCGAGGAGGCCGGCATCCTGACCCGGCAACGGGGCCGGGTGAGCGCCCTGGCCTCCGGGCTGCACGAGGCCGGCGCCGGGTTCCGGGTCGAGACCAACACCGAGGCCAAGGCCGAGATGGCCGCCCACCTGGCCAACCACATCGCACCGGGGTCGTCCATCCTGCTCGACGACTCGACCTCGGGCATCTGGGTGCTGCGGGCGTTGACCCACGTCACCCCGCTGACGGTGATCACCAACTCGATGATGGTCACCCGGGAGGTGTCGGCACGCTCGGATGTGAAGCTGCTGCTGACCGGTGGGGAGTTCCAGCCCTGGGCCGAGGCGATGCTGGGGCCCAGCGCCCTGGCCATGCTGGCAGGCGTGCGCGCCGACTACTGCATCCTGTCGGCCAGCGGCATCGAAGACGGTGTGGTCTACCACCCCTACCAGGACGTGGCCGAGGTCAAGCGGGCCATGCTGCGGGCAGGGCGGCGCAAGATCCTGCTGCTCGACCACACCAAGTTCCAGCGCAGGGCCCTGCACGCTTTCGCAGAGCTCGGGGAATTTGACACAGTGATGGTGGACCACCGCACCTCTACTGAAGACTTGGCCATGTTGGCACGTCACACGGCAAGGGTGGTGGTGAGCGAGGCACTGTGAGGCCCCCGCGCGATGATGCGCCCGACCCTGAAATTCACACGCAGGGCGGTTATTCTACAGTTATTCGTGTTAAGTTTGGTTCGTTCACAGGGACGTGAGCCGGCACGCCAGCCCACCTCCCGCCTGATTCAAGGAGAAATACCATGGGATTCCGTGTCGTTCTTGCCTGTGACATCGCAGGTGTCGAGTACCGTGACGCGATCAAGGCCGACCTGGCCAAGAACGAGAACGTCGACGAGGTCATTGACGTCGGCGTCGAGGCCGGCGACAACACCGCCTACGCCCACCCGGCTGTTGCCGGTGCCCGCAAGATCGCTGCCGGCGAGGCCGATCGTGGCATCTTCATCTGCGGCACCGGCATGGGTGTCGCCATCGCCGCCAACAAGGTCCCGGGCATCCGCGCCTCGGTGGCCCACGACTCGTTCTCGGTCGAGCGACTGGTCAAGTCCAATGACGCCCAGGTGCTGACCATGGGCCAGCGCGTCATCGGCATCGAACTGGCCCGCCGCCTGGCCAGCGAGTTCGTCAGCTACGAGTTCGACACCTCGTCGCCCTCGGCCGCCAAGGTCGACGCGATCAAGTCCTACGAGCAGCCGCAGTCCTGACCCGGACCACCGATCGAGACAGCGAGAAGACCATGAGCCAGGCCCCTGCGTCCGCCGTTCAGCTGCCCACGGAGTTGTATGACGCCTATGTCTTCGACATGGACGGCACCATCTACCTGGGTGACCACCTCCTGCCCGGTGCAGCCCGGATGATCAACGAATTGCGGCGCCGGGGCATCGGCGTTCGTTTCCTGTCGAACAACCCGACGAAGGACCCCGAGCAGTACGCCACGAAACTGGCCAAGCTCGGGTTGCCGACCGACGTGTCCGACATTGCGAACACGATCGTGACCACCACGGGATGGTTGAAGCAGAACCACCCCAATGCGGTGCTCTTCCCGATCGCCGAGGAACCGCTGTGCAACTACCTGCGCAATGAGGGTTTCACCCTCAGTGACGACCCCGAGAAGATCGACATCGTCATTGCCTCCTACGACCGCACCTTCGACTACCGCAAACTGCAGATCGCCTTCGACGCGCTGTGGTTCCACAAGCGGGCCATCCTGGTGCAGACCAACCCCGACAAGTACTGCCCCTTCCCGGGTGGGCGCGGCGAACCCGACTGCGCCTCGATCGTGGCGGCCATCGAGGCCAGCACGGGCGTGAAGTGCCAGGCCAACTTCGGCAAGCCCGACCCGATCATGCTCACCGAGGCCCTGCGCGGCTTCGGTGTGACCCCGGACCGGGCCGTGATGGTCGGTGACCGTCTGGGCACCGACATCAAGATGGCTGTCGACGGGGGAATGACCTCGGCGCTGGTCCTGACCGGCGACTCGACCCTGGCAGAGGCCCAGGCGCTGCCGGACCAGGAGAAGCCGACCTACATCCTCGACCGGGTCGACCAGCTCATTCCCCAACATGTCTGGGACGAGTTGGGCTGGACGCTCGACAACGACTGATCGGGAATAGGGCGGGGGGCGCTGGTTCAGCCGCCCCGCGCCTCCGTAACATCACCACCACAAGTCCATCCACCACCACAAGACCCCCGGGAAGGCGACGTTGCCGGGCCCGGGGCACCCGTACGAAAGGCTTTGGTTCAATGTCGAACATCGTGGATTCCGCAGACGGCTACTTGATGGGTATCGACTTCGGCACCGAGAGTGTGCGAGTCGCCATCTTCGACATCAAGGGCACCCCCGTCACCTTCGCCGCGACGCCCTACAAGACGACCCACCCCCGCGGTGGCTGGGCCGAGCAGGACCCGGAGGAATGGCTGCGCTGCCTCGAGGCTTCCAGCCTCAAGGCCCTGTCCAATGCCGGCATCTCGCCGGCCAGCATTCTGGGCATCTCCTTCGATGCCACCACAATGACCGTCTGTGCCCTCGACAGCAATGGCCTGTCGCTGCGCCCGGCGATCATGTGGATGGACGTGCGCGCCACCGCCCAGGCAGCCCGCGCCGCCGACTCCGACTCGGTGGCCAAGCTGTACAACGGCGCCGGCACCGCCCCCTCCTCGCCGGAGTGGTACCCCTTCAAGGCGGCCTGGCTCAAGGAGAACGAGCCCGAGACCTACAACAAGGCCTTCCGCCTGGTCGACGCCCCCGACTGGATCACCTACCAGCTCACCGGTGAGTGGACCGTCAACATCAACTCCGCCGCCCACCGCATGTACTACAACCGCGACAAGGGGGGCTGGCCGACCGACTTCTACGAGACCATCGGCTGCGGCGACGTCTTCGACAAGCTGCCCGATCGGGTCGTCGACCTCGGCGAGGTCGTCGGCACCCTGACGACGCGGGCCGCGACCCTGCTCGGCCTGCGCCCCGGCATCCCGGTGGCCCAGGGCCCGGCCGACGCGTGGGCCGGCCAGATCGGCCTCGGTGTGGTCAGCCCCGGCAAGATGGCGCTGATCACCGGCTCCTCGCACGTGCTCACCGGCCAGTCGGCCGAACCGATCCACGGCAAGGGCTTCTTCGGTTCCTACACCGATGGTGTGGTCAAGGGCCAGTACACCGTCGAGGGTGGTCAGGTCTCGACCGGTTCGGTGCTGAAGTGGTTCAAGGACAACTTCGCCCGCGACCTGAGCCATGCCGCCGAGCGGATGGGCCTGAACGTCTACGACGTGCTCAACGAGCAGTCAAAGAACATCCCGATCGGTTCCGACGGCCTGATCATCAACGAGTACTTCCAGGGCAACCGCACCCCCTACACCGACGGCAAGGCCCGCGGCATCATGTGGGGCCTCTCGCTCGCCCACGGTGCCGACCACATCTACCACGCCATCCAGGAGAGCGTTTGTTACGGCAACGCCCACAACCTGCGGGCGATGGCGGCGCAGGGCTTCGAAGCCCAGGAGATCGTCGCCTGTGGTGGCTCGACCAAGAGCCGGGCATGGATGCAGATGCACGCCGACGTCGCTGGCGTGCCGATCACCCTCACCGAGGTCGGCGACGCCGTCGTGCTGGGCTCGTGCATGCTGGCGGCCGTCGGTGCCGGTGTCTACGAGACCATCCAGGATGCGGCCCACAACATGGTGCATGTGCGTGACACCATCGAGCCGAACGCCGAGGCCCACGAGGAGTACCAGTTCTACGTCGACCAGTACTGCGAGTCGTACCCGGCGCTGACCGAGCTGACCCACACGGTGGTTGACCACGAGGCTGCCAAGTAAGGGTTCCGCCAGCCCAAGCTCCACGGCGGTGCCCGGACGACCTGGTCGTCCGGGCACCGTTTGCGTTCGCGCCCAGCAGCGCGCTGGACAGGTCTGTACATGTCTGAACAACAGTGCGGGCGAGCTGGGGGAGCGCTGCACGTCCGTCTATCTGGTGTGAGCCCCTTCACTCTCGGCTGCCCGCTGCCTAGTGTTTTCGCAGCACCGGGCGCCACCCGGGAACCAGCATTTGAAAGGTTGTTCAACGTCGAACACGATTGCCTCTGCCGACGGCTACCTGATGGGTGTCGACTTCGGCACCGAGAGTGTCCGCGTCGCCATCTTTGACACCAAGGGGACGCCCGTCACCTTCGCTGCCACGCCCTACAAGACCACTCACCCCCGCTCCGGCTGGGCCGAGCAGGACCCGACGGAATGGCTGAGCTGCCTGGAGGCCTCCAGCCACAAGGCTCTGGCGAACGCCGGCATCTCGCCCTCGGCGATCATCGGCATCTCCTACGACGCCACCACCACCACCGTCTGCGCCCTCGACCAGGAGGGCATCCACCTGCGCCCGGCCATCATGTGGATGGACGTGCGCGCCACCAAGGAGGCCGCGCAGGCCGACTCGTCCAACTCGGTCGCCCGCCTCTACAACGGTGACAGCACCGCCCCGGCCTCGGCCGAATGGTTCCCCTTCAAGGCCGCCTGGCTGAAGAACAATGAGCCCGAGACCTACAACAAGGCCTACCGCATCGTCGATGCCACCGACTGGGTCACCCACACCCTGACCGGCGAATGGACCCTCAGCATCAACACCGCCGCCCAGCGCATGTACTACAACCGCGACAAGGGCGGCTGGCCGACCGACTTCTACGACCACCTCGGCATCGGTGACATCTTCGACAAGCTGCCCACCGAGGTCATCGACCTGGGCACCCGCATCGGCACCCTGAGCAGCCGTGCGGCCACCCTGATGGGCCTGGTCCCCGGCATCCCCGTCGCCCAGGGCTCGGCCGACGCCTGGGCCGGTGCCATCGGCCTCGGCGTGGTCACCCCGGGCAAGATGGCCCTGATCACCGGCTCCTCCCACGTGATCACCGGGCAGTCCGACAAGCCCATCCACGGCGCCGGGTTCTTCGGCTCCTACACCGACGGCGTGGTCAAGGGCCAGTACACCGTCGAGGGCGGCCAGGTCTCGACCGGTTCGGTGATGAAGTGGTTCAAGGACAACTTCGCCCGCGACCTCGTGCAGGCCGCCGACCGGGCCGGGCTGAACGCCTACGACCTGCTGAACCAGCAGTCGAAGCAGCTGCCCCCGGGCGCCGACGGCCTGATCATCAACGAGTACTTCCAGGGCAACCGCACCCCCTACGTCGACGGAAAGGCCCGCGGCAGCATCTACGGCCTGTCGCTGCACCACGGCCCCGAGCACATGTACCGGGCCATTCAGGAGAGCATCTGCTACGGCACCGCGCACAACCTGCGCGTGATGGAGGCCCAGGGCTTCCACGCGTCCGAGATCGTCGCCTGTGGTGGCGCCACCCGTGGCCGTGACTTCATGCAGATGCACTCCGACGTGACCGGTGTGCCGATCACCCTGACCGAGGTCGGCGACGCCGTCGTGCTCGGTTCGTGCATGATGGCCGCCGTCGGTGCCGGTGTCTACGCCGACCTGCCCGATGCCGCCGAGAACATGGTCACCGTCCGCGAGACCCTCGAGCCCCGCAAGGACATCAACGAGGCCTACCAGTTCTACATCGACAAGTACACCGAGCTGTTCCCGAAGGTCCAGGACACCATCCACGAGATCGTCGACCACGAAGCAGCCAAGTAACCGGGCAGCCAAGTAACCACCCCCCGCGGACGACCCGGTATCCACGCGATGCCGGGTCGTCCTGCACGTTGTTGCCAATCCGCGACCCGCCCCACGAGCGAGCGGGGGTGCGTCCTAGGATGGCGACCACACCGGGCGAACAACCGCCTCAGGAGAGGAAACCCCACAGTGACTGAGAACACCACCAACGGGCTGACGTGGACCGAGCAGGACCAGCGGGCCGTCGACACTGCACGCATTCTCGCGGCTGACGCCGTCGAGAAGGTTGGCAATGGCCACCCGGGCACCGCCATCTCATTGGCGCCGGTCGCCTATCTGCTGTACCAGAAGGTGATGGCCTTCGACCCGGCCGACGACCTGTGGCTGGGCCGTGACCGGTTCGTCCTGTCGGCCGGCCACTCGTCGCTGACCCAGTACACCCAGCTGTACTTGGCCGGCGCCGACCTTGAGCTCGACGACATCGCCAGCCTGCGCACCTGGGGCTCGAAGACCCCCGGTCACCCCGAGTACGGACACACCAAGTTCGTCGAGACCACCACCGGCCCGCTGGGCGCCGGCATCTCCAACGCGGTCGGTATGGCCATGGCGGCCCGCCGTGAGCGTGGCCTGCTCGACCCGGAGGCCCCGGCCGGCGAATCGCCCTTCGACCGCTACGTGTACACCATCGCCGGTGATGGCTGCATGCAGGAGGGTGTCGCCTCGGAGGCCAGCTCACTGGCCGCCACCCAGAACCTGGGCAACCTCATCCTGATCTACGACGACAACCACATCTCGATCGAGGGCGACACCAAGATCGCCTTCTCCGAAGACGTGCAGGCCCGCTACGCCGCCTACGGCTGGCACACCATCCACCTCGACTGGACCAACGGCGGTACCAGCTACGAAGAGAACGTCCAGGCCCTCTACGACGCCATCGAGGAGTCGAAGAAGGTTACCGACAAGCCCTCGTTCATCCGGATCACCACCGTCATCGGCTGGCCGCTGCCGACCCTGGCCGGCGACCACTCGGTGCACGGCTCGAAGCTGGGTGCCGCCGAGATCACCGGCCTGAAAGAGGTCCTCGGCTTCGAGGACACCCCTTTCGCGGTCGACCAGGCTGCCGTCGACCATGCCCGCAGCCAGGCCGCCGAGCGCGGCAAGGCGCTGCACGATGCGTGGAACGAGAAGTTCGCCGCCTGGCAGCAGGCCAATCCCGAGGGTGCTGCCCTGCTGGAGCGGCTGTCCAAGCGTGAGCTGCCGGCCGACCTGGAGCTGCCCACCTTCGACCAGCCCAAGATGTCGACCCGCAAGGCCTCCGGTGAGGTGCTGAGCGCACTGGCCTCCCAGTTGCCCGAGCTGTGGGGCGGCTCGGCCGACCTGGCCGGCTCGAACAACACCACCATGAAGGGCGAGCCCTCGTTCTTCCCGGCCGAGCGCAGCTCCGGCGAGTTCACCGGCCACGAGTACGGGCGCACCCTGCACTTCGGCATCCGTGAGCACGGTATGGGTGGCATCGTCAACGGCATCACCCTGTCGGGCCTGACCCGCCCGTACGGCGCCACCTTCCTGGTGTTCAGCGACTACATGCGCCCGGCCGTCCGCCTGGCCGCCCTGATGAAGGTGCCCAGCACCTTCGTCTGGAGCCATGACTCGGTCGGTGTCGGTGAGGACGGTCCCACCCACCAGCCGATCGAGCACCTGGCTGCGCTGCGGGCCATCCCCGGCCTCGACGTCGTCCGCCCCGCGGACGCCAACGAGACCGCGGCCGCCTGGAAGGGCATCCTCGAGCGCACCGACCGCCCGGCCGGCCTGATCCTGTCCCGCCAGGACCTGCCGATCGTCGATCGTTCGGCCGAGGGCGTCGGCAGCACCGACGGTGTCACCAAGGGCGCCTACGTGCTCAAGGAGGCCAGCGCCGAGCCGCAGTTGATCCTGATCGCCACCGGCTCCGAGGTGCAGTTGGCCATCGGCGCTGCCGAGCAGCTCGAGGCCGAGGGCGTCGCGACCCGTGTGGTCTCGATGGTCTGCCAGGAGTGGTTCGAGGAGCAGGACGAGGCCTACCAGGAGTCGGTGCTGCCCGCCGCTGTCACCGCGCGCGTCAGCGTCGAGGCCGGCATCTCGCTGGGCTGGAACCGCTACGTCGGCCCGCAGGGCGCCAGCGTCTCGATCGAGCACTTCGGTGCCTCGGCTTCGGGCAACAAGTGCTTCGAGGAGTTCGGCTTCACCGTCGACGCCGTCGTGGCCGCTGCCAAGGGCGTGCTCTGATCGCCTGAGTTGACCCACACAGTGGGGGCGCCCCGACCGGGGCGCCCCCACTGTTGTTGTTGGCTCAGCGGCGGCGGGTGCGAACCAGCAGGGTGGCGGTGGTGGCCAGCAGGGCCAGCATCACCACACCGAAGCCGATGACCGCGGGCACCAGGCTGACCACCTGCAGGGCCAGGCCCAGCAGCATGACCGGCACGGCCATGCCGATGTAGCACATCAGGAACAGCCCGGCGATGGCCTCGCTGCGGGCGCCCGGTGAGGCGAGCTGGATCACGGTGGCCAGGGCCGCCTTGAAGGTGGTGCCGACCCCGGCGCCGGCCACGGCGCCACCGATGAGCAGCCACGTCAGGGAGGCCACCACGATCGCGGTCACCACCAGCCCCAGGCCGATGCCGAGCAGTGACAGCCCGACGATGGTCTGCTGGGTGGTCGTCCAGTGCGCGGTGAGCAACTGGAAACCGGCGGCGGCGGCGAAGACCACGAACGAGACCAGCCCGGCCACCGCGTGGGAGGTGTTGCCCAGCTGGGTGTTCAGGAAGGCCGGGGCCAGCGAGCTGAACAGGCCGAACATCGCGAACCCGACGAAGACCAGCATGGTGGCCGCCCAGTAGCGCCCGCGGGCCGCCGGCGGCACCACGATGCGCTGCGGACGGTAGGTCCAGTCGGGATCGCTGTTCGTGACGGTCTCGGCGGAGACCACGACCAGCAGGACTCCGACCACCAGCAGGAAGGCGAAGACCATGAAGGCGGTGAACAGCGGGGCGGGTGCGTACTCGGCGAGCAGGCCGGTCATCAGCGGGCCGAGCCCGAGGCCACCGATGTTGGCCACGGTGGCCACCACCTCGGCCCGGCGGCTGCCCATGCCGGGTCGGGCCACGGCATTCAGCTCGGTGAGGTAGGCGGTGGCGGCGGCGGTGAGCATGCCGATGCCGAGCCCGGAGACCAGCCGGGCGGCCAGCAGTGCGGCCAGGTTCGTCCAGCTCATGAACACCAGGGCGGCCAGCACGTTCAGCGCCACGGCCAGCGCGATCATGCGGCGGCGGCCGAACTGGTCGGACAGGTGGCCGGCGGTGAACAGGCTGGCGGCGACCCCGAAGGCGTAGGTGGCGAAGACCACCGTGATGGTCAGCGACGAGAGGCCGTGCTGCTGCTGGTAGAGCACGTAGAGGGGGGCCGGGGCGGCGGCGAAGGCCATGGCGGTGGCGAAGACCAGGGCCACGGCCCAGAACCCGCGGGCGTGGTACCGGCGACGTCGTTCCTCGCGGGCCCCGGTGCGCCCACTGGGGCGGCTGACGGCGCGGTGGGCCGTGGCAGCGGGGGTGGAGTCGAATGTCGCGGTGGTCATGCCTCCATTTTCGTTTGAATTTTTCATCACGTCCAACGAAGTTCCGTGATCGTACCCATCACCAACAGTGATAATCGGTGAATGCAGATCCACCAGCTCGAATACTTCCTGGCCGTGGCCTCCGAGCGGAGCTTCACGCATGCCGCCGACCAGGTCCGCGTCGTCCAGTCGGCGGTCTCGGCGGGCATCAAACAGCTCGAGGAGGACCTCGGCATGCCGCTGTTCGAACGCCGCAACCGTGACGTGCGGCTCACGGCGGCCGGTGAGGCGCTACTGCCGCTGGCCCGGCAGGTCATCGACGACCTGCGGGCGGCCCGGGAGGCGGTCGATGCCGTTCGCGGCACGGTGCGCGGGTCGGTGGTCCTCGGCACGATCATGCACATGGGCAAGGTCGACCTGACCGGGGTGCTCAGCACCCTGGCCGCCGACTACCCCGACGTGGTCGTCAAGCTGCGCCAGACCATCCAGGGCACCCGCACCAGCCTGGAGGAGGTGCGCGCCGGCACCCTCGACCTGGCCCTGGTCTCGGCCGGGGAACCCTCCCTGCGCGGCTTCGAGTACGTCGAGCTCTACGCCGAACCGATGGTCTTCGTCTGCCCCGGTGGTCACCGGCTCGACGGCCTGGCCGTGGTCGACCCCCGCGAGGCCGCCGCGGAACCCTTCGTCTCCTTCCCCGAGGGCTGGGGCAACCGCACCGAGTTCGAACGCGCCCTGCACGCCCTGGGGCTGACCCGGACGATCCGCACCGAGGTGGTCAGCTTCACCCTGGCCGCCGAGCTGGTGCAGGCGGGGCTCGGGGTGGCGGTCCTGCCGGTCTCGGCGACCGTGGACCTGCCGGGGGTCCATGTCGCGCCACTGGCCGGGCTCGACCTGGCCTGGCGCATCCAGCTGGTCTGGTCGCCCGCTCGTCCGCTGAGCGCCGCTGCCACGGTCCTGGTCGAGGCGTTCTGCCAGCGCACAGGGGACTAGAGTGCGGGCGTGACCCAGACCCCCACCCGGCCCAACGTGGCGCTGCTGACCGGGGTGGCCTGCTACCTGATGTGGGGGGTCTTCCCGCTGTTCTGGCCCCTGCTCGACGAGGCCGGCGCCGTTGAGGTGCTGGCCCACCGGATGATCTGGTCGTTCGTCTCGGCGCTGGTGATCCTGGTGCTGCTGCGCCACCCCTGGGGGTGGCTGCGGGAACTGACCGTGCGCAAGTGGCTGTTGCTCGCCGCGGCAGCGGTGGTGATCTCGTTCAACTGGGGCGGGTTCATCTATGCGGTCAACAGCGGCCATGTCGTCGAGTCGTCGCTGGGCTATTTCATCAATCCGCTGGTGAGCATGCTGTTCGGGCGGGTGTTCTTCGGTGAGCGCTTCGACGTGCGCAGCCGGGTCGGCATCCTGCTCGCCTTCGTCGGGGTCATGGTGATCGCCTTCGACAGCTGGCGCACCCTGTGGATCTCACTGCTGCTCGCGTTCAGCTTCGGCACCTACGGGGCGCTGAAGAAGACCATCACGCTCCCGGCCCTGCCCGGGCTGCTGGTCGAGTCGGGGATCATGCTCGTCCCGTGCCTGGCGTATGTGGTCTGGCTCGAGGCGAACGGCCAGGGCCACTGGAGCCACCCCAACTTGTGGTGGCTGTTCATCATGGGCGGCCTGATCACCATGATCCCGCTGTGGTTGTTCGCCTTCTCGGCCCGCGGCCTGCCGCTGAGCGCCATCGGGCTGCTGCAGTACATCGCGCCGACCATGCAGTTCCTGTTCGGGGTGCTGCTGTTCCGCCAGCAGGTCAGCGCGGCCTACTTGGGCGGCCTGGTGATCGTGTGGACCGGCTGCCTGGTCTACATCACCGGGCTGGTCAAGGGGGCCCGGGAACGCCAGGAGGCCGCCCGGTCAGAGGGCCTCACAAGTGTCAGGTGAGCGCCAGCACGCTGCCGTCAGGTCGGACGAACGACCGGGTCCCCAGCGACTCCACCTCCAGAATGACCCTTCACTGCTGCAGGCAGACAAGGATCCCACGATGGCCACCAAGGCCGCAGCGGCGGCTCAGCACCGGTCGCACCTGCTTCCTCGACCCGCTGTCATGCAAGGTTGTTTCGGTCGGTTCAGGGTCTCTCTGGCACTGTTCGGTAGCTCTTCAAGGTCCCCGTCGTCGCTGGTCAGATCGGCCCCGGGGCGAAATCCGCGCCGCCTCGTCTCGTCGTCGGTGGGCCTTGTGTCGATCATTGAGCACGTTGACCGGTTCACAATCTTCGATGCCATGGATGGGGAGCTCGCGGCGCCGACCCCCGCACAGTGAAGAGGCCGGCGACCAGCGAGGCCAACTCAAGCTTGCCGTGGGCAAAGTGGTTAGCTAGGGTAACTACAATGATCAGCAACCGGACGAACGGCACCGCTGTGCCCATGTTTGCCTCGTTCGGCATCTTCAACTACCGCCTGTTCTGGATCGGTGCGCTGGTCAGCAACGTCGGTGGCTGGATGTTCAGCACCGCCCACCAGTGGATGGTGCTCACCGAGTTGACCGACCACTCGGCCACCGCCCTGGGCTATGTCACTGCGCTCACCTTCGCCCCGATGGCCCTGCTGGCCCCGGTGGCCGGGGCGCTCACCGACCGCTTCGACCGGCGCAAGATGCTGCTGACCACCCAGAGCCTGCTCGCGGTCAATGCCTTCGTGGTCTGGGCGCTGTACGCCTCGGGGGTGATGACGCTCGGGCTGGCCTTCGTGTTCGCCACCTTGTCGGGCGTCATCCAGGCCTTCGACATGCCGGCGCGGCAGACCTTCGTCTCGGAAATGGTGCCACGCCACCTGATCCCCAATGCCATCGGGCTGAACTCCGCACAGTTCAACGCCGCCCGGCTGGTCGGCCCAGGGGTCGCCGGCCTGGTCATCGCGGGCTTCGGGGTGGGCCCGGCGCTGCTGATCAACGGCATTTCGTTCGCCGCGGTGCTCGCCGGCCTGCTGCTGATGCGGCCCGACGAACTGCTGCGCTCGCCCAAGGTGCGTGAGCGCAATGCCATCATCGGCGGCATCCGCTACGTGGCCGGGCGCCCCGACATCATCGCCGTGATGGTGGTGGTGGCAACCCTGTCGATGTTCGGCATGCAGTTCCCGCTGACCAATGCGCTGATGGCCACCACCGAGTTCGGCAAGGGGGCCGGCGAATTCGGCATCCTCGGCTCTGCGATGGCGGTGGGCACCTTCGCGGCCGCCCTGTTGGCGGCCAAGCGGGCTCGTCCGCGGTTCCGGACGACGCTGCTGGCGCTGGCCGGGTTCGCGGTGACCATGGCCCTGGCCGCGAGCGCCCCCACCTACACCACCTACATGCTGCTGCTGGTGCCGATGGGGCTGTGCGCCATCACCGTGCTGACCAACTGCAACGCCATGGTGCAGATGACCACCGACCCGCAGTTCCGCGGGCGGGCGCTGTCGGTGTACCTGGCCGTCAACATGGGCGGCTCGCCGATCGGCTCGCTGGTGCTGGGTCGGGTCTGCGACGTCTGGGGAGCCCGCGCCGGCCTCGCCCTCGGCGCCGCCATGACCGGCCTGGTCGCGCTCGGCGTGGCGGTCTGGATGATGCGCCGCGACGGCATCGAACTGCGGCTCGACCGCTATTGGCCGCCGCAGCTGGGGGTCCGCAACCGGGCCGTCGAAGAGGCCCTGGGGATCGAGGGGACCCCGGCCGAACCCGGCGCCGGCGCCCACGCCTGAGCGCCCACATAGACTCGGGGCATGAACCTGCCCCCGCCGCTGGCCGCCCTCTTCTCCAAGAACCCCTCCTCGCCCAAGGTGCTCGAGATCGACCTCGCCCGGGGCGTGCTCGCCGCCCCGCCGGACAGCCCGCTGGCCGCGCTGAAGATGCTGAACGCCGCCTCTATGCACGCCCTGCGCGACGGCCTGCGTGAGGCCGCCCATGACGACCGGGTCGCCGGACTGGTCGTCCGGGTCAGCGACGGGTCGGGCCTGGGCGTGGCCCACCTGCAGGAACTCGGCGACATGGTCGCCGCCTTCGGGCGGACGAAGCCGACCGTGGCGTGGGCGGAGACCTTCGGGGAACTCGGCGGCGCGCTGCCGCTGTACGCCTTCGCCACCCGTGCCCGCCAGGTCTGGCTGCAGCCCTCCGGGCAGGTCGGCCTGGTCGGGGTGTCGGTCAGCATCACCCTGCTGCGCGGGCTGCTCGAGAAGGGCGGCATCGAACCCGAGTTCGCCCAGCGCAAGGAGTACAAGTCGGCCGGCGAACAGTTCTCGGCCCACGAGATCAGCGACGCGAACCGTGAGATGGCCCAGCGGCTGGCCGACTCGGTCCTCGAGGAGGCCGTGAACACCATCGCCGCCGAGCGCGGCCTGGAACCGGCGCGCGTGCGCGAACTGGTCGACCAGGGCATGCTCACCCCGGACGAGGCGCTGGCCGCCGGGCTGGTCGACCGCATCGGGTACCGCGACGAGGTCTACTCGGCCGTGCTCGCGGAATGGTCGGGCAGCACCGAGGGCCTGCAGTTCGTGCACCGCTACAACGCGGCCACTGCTCCCCGGCGCACGGCCGGGCGGGCGCTGAACCGCAAGGGGCCCGAGATCGGCGTGGTCAGCCTGCGCGGCGGCATCGTCACCGGGCGGGGTCGTCCGGGCGGTGGCCCCGGCGGCCAGTCCGTCGGCGCCGACGTGGTCAGCGAACACCTGCGTGCCGCCGCGGCCGATGAGCGGATCAAGGCCGTGGTGCTGCGGATCGACTCCCCGGGCGGGTCCGCGGTGGCCTCGGACACCATCTGGCGGGCCGTGCAGCAGGTGCGCGACCAGGGCAAGCCGGTCGTGGCCCAGATGGGTGCCGTGGCCGCCTCGGGTGGCTACTACTCGGCGATGGGTGCCGACCGCATCCTCGCCCTGCCCTCGACCCTGACCGGATCCATCGGGGTGGTCGCCGGCAAGTTCGTGCTCGAACAGACCTACAAGAAGCTGGGGCTGGCCCACGAGGGGCTGGCCGCCGGCAAGCACGCGGGCATGCTCGAATCCGACCGGCGGCTCACCGAGGAGGAATGGCAGATCCTCAACACCTGGCTCGACCGGGTCTACGACGACTTCGTCGCCAAGGCCGCCCGCGGCCGGAACATGGACGTCGCCGACCTCGAACCGCTGGCCCGCGGCCGCGTGTGGACCGGGCGCGACGCCCACGAACGCGGCCTGGTCGACGAGATCGGTGGGCTGGAGCAGGCAGTGGAGCAGGCCTGCACTCTGGCCGGGTTGCCGCGCGACAAGGTCACCCTGAAGCAGGTGCCCGCACTCGGCCTGCTGGCGCGGTTCCAGCCCGCCAACAGTTCCGAGTCGATCGGCGGCGGTGGGGGACTGATGCTGCCCGACAGCGGCCCCGAGGCGCTGCTGCAGCGCGGCCTGGCGTTGCTGGGCAGCCCGCTGCAGTTGCCCTTCGGTGCGCTGACCATGCCGTGGTCGTTCACCCTGCGCTGACACCGGGAGAGTACTGCACTTAAGTGCAGATGTGCGCAAAAGCCGTGCAGGGGTGGGTCGTTCTGGCTTAGGCTGGGAACCAGAAACCAGCACAATGAACGCACGATCCAAGGGCGATGCACACATGTGCACAGAAGGGCGGTGGCCAATGTCGAACACCTCCGAAGCGGAGCTGTCGATGTTGCGGGCCGCCGAGCTCTACTACTACGAGAGCCTCACCCACGCGCAGATCGCCGAGCAGCTGGGCACCTCGCGCTGGACCGTCGGGCGGCTGCTCGACCGGGCCCGCGAGGTCGGCATCGTCCGGATCAACATCGAGCACCCGCTGGCCCGCCACCACCACCTGGAACTGCAACTGCGGGAACGCTTCGGGGTGCGTGACGCCATCGTCGTGCCCAGCCAGTCCGATTCCGAGGCCACCGCCGACGCTGTCAGCCACGCTGCCGCCGAACTGCTCGCGTCCCTGCGGCCCCGGCCCGCCTCGGTCGGGGTGTCCTGGGGGCGCACCACCTCACGGGTCGCCGCCCAGCTTGCCAACGGCTGGAACCGGGGCGTCACCGTCGTGCAGACCAACGGGGGCCTGTCGGTGGCCGGCACCGACCATGTCGGCCAGGCGCTGCGGACGATGGCCGAACGCGGCCCCGGCCAGGTGCGGCTGATGCCGGCCCCGACCATCGTCTCGTCCGCCGGCCTGGGTCGCGCGCTGCGCGCCGAGCCCTCGGTGGCCGGCGCCATCCAGGCTGCCGAGCAGTCCCGGGTCATCGTCTTCTCGCCGGGGTCGGCGACCGCCACCTCGGTGCTGGTCGACTCCGGCTACCTCACCCTCGCCGAAGTGCAGGGGCTCACCGGCAGGGGAGTGGTGGGCGACCTGCTCAGCCACTTCGTCGATGCCAACGGTGACATCGTCGACGCCGAACTCGACGAACGCACCATCTCGATGGACCTGGGCGCCCTGCGCACCTGCCCGCACAGCATCGCCGTGGTGACCGGCGCCGAGAAGGTCGCCGTCACCCGCGCCATGCTCACCGGCGGCTACTGCCGCACCCTCGTGACCGACGCCGAGGTGGCCACCGCCGTGCTGGCCACCACCGGCCCCGAAACCAGCAACCACCAGTAACCCCCACCAAGGAGAATCCCATGGCAAAGATCGCGATCCTCGGCGCAGGCATCATGGCCACCGCCCTGACCTACCCGCTGACCGACAACGGCCACACCGTCAACCTGGTCGGCACCCACCTGGACGAGGACATCATCACCTCGATCCAGAACACCGGCGTGCACACCAACCTCGACCTCAAGGTCAACGAGGGTGTCACCGCCTACCAGCTGGCCGATGCCGCCGAGGCCTTCGAGGGCGCAGACCTCATCATGAGCGGTGTCAACAGCTTCGGTGTCGAGTGGGTCGCCGAGCAGTTCAAGGGCCTGCTCAAGCCCGGCGACAAGGTGCTGTCGATCACCAAGGGCCTGCACGCCGAAGAGGACGGCACCCTGACGATCCTGCCCGAGGTCATCAAGCAGCGCCTGGGTTCGGAACTGGCTGACCAGATCAAGTGGGGCGCCATCACCGGTCCGTCCATCGCCGGTGAGCTGGCCGTCGGTCACGACACCGCCGTCGTGTTCACCTCGGTCGACCAGGACTACATCAGCTGGGTCGCCGACCTGTTCCGCACCGACTACTACCACGTGTGGACCTCGACCGACTGGATCGGCTGTGAGGTGGCCGCGGCCGCCAAGAACATCTACGCCTTCGGCGCCGGCTTCGCGAAGGGCATCCTGGCCTCGCAGGGCAAGGAGAACGATCGCTACGTCATGTTCAACTACGGCGCCGGCCTGTTCGCCCAGGGGTCGGTGGAACTGCGCCAGTTCATCGAACTGCTCGGCGGCAACGGTGACACCGCCACCGGCCTGTGCGGCGTCGGTGACATGTTCGTCACCTCGATGGGTGGCCGCAACGTCAAGGCCGGCACCTTCGTGGGTCAGGGCGTCAAGTTCTCCGAGGTGCGCGACGTGCACATGAAGGGCGTCACCCTCGAGGGTGTGGCCGCCATCGGTGTCGTGGGTGCCGCACTGAAGAAGCTGACCGAACGCGGCGTGATCAAGCCCGAGGACTTCCCCTTCTGCCGCTACCTGTACTCGGTCGTGGCCGAGGACGCCCCCCTCGACCTGCCCTGGGCGACCTTCTTCGGTGGTGAGAAGTGACCAGCTGAGCCCCAGCGCTCTCGTTGACGCGGCGCCGCTCCCTGTCGGGGGCGGCGCCGCGCTAGCGTGGCAGGGTGCAGACCGATGAGAAACCCGAGGACCGGTTCGACCTGCTGGCCGTGGGCCTGTTCTTCAATGACCTCGTCTTCAGCGGGCTACCGAGTGAGGGCCCCCAACCCGGACGAGAAGTCCGCACCGCCCCCTACCTGGGCGTGCCGGGCGGCATCGCGAACTCCTCGATCGCGGCCGCACGGATCGGCCTGGACGTCGGCATGGTCGCCGACGTCGGTGACGACACCTTGGGCCGCGGCATGCTCGACACCCTCGAGCGCGAAGGCGTGCACACCCGCAACTGCCTGATCCACCGCGACTGGCAGACCCCGCTGACGGTGATCATGAACTACGCCGGTGACCGGGCCATGGTCACCGCCGAGACCCCCCACCCCGGCGCCTGTGTGCTGCGGCAGCGCGAACACCCCCGCGCCCGGGTGGCCATCGCCCACCTGCAACCGTTCGCGATGCCCTGGCTCGCCGAGGCCGTCAGCCACGGCACCCAGGTCATCGGCGACTGCGGCTGGGACGAGTCGGGTGCCTGGGACCTGTCGGCCCTGGTCGACCTTGGCTACTGCCACTCCTTCACCCCCAACCTGGTCGAAGCCCAGCACTACACCCGCACCACCGACCCCGAACAGGCCCTGCTGGGCCTGGCCGAGCACGTGCCCGAACCGGTCATCACCCTGGGCGGGGAGGGGGCCATCGCGCTGGACAGCAGCAACGGGGAGGTCGTCCACGCCCCGGCCCTGCCGGTCACCGTGATCGACGCCTCCGGTGCCGGCGACGTGTTCAGCGCCGGCTGGGCCGCCGGGCTGCTGACCACCTGGCCGCTCGTCCAGCGCCTGCGCTTCGCGACCGCACTGGCCTCGCTCACCGTCGCCCGCCCCGGCGGGGCCATCACCTCACCCACCCTCGGGGAACTGTGGCAGTGGGTGGCCAACCTGCCCGCCGACCACGAACTGGCCGGCCAGTACGGCTTCGTCGCCGAGATCGCCACCCACCACCAGTGGGGCCGCCGGTGAGCACCAGCCTGCGCCGCGACGAAGCGATCGCCCGCGCCCGGGTGGTCGGCAGCATCCACGCCGAAGTCGACCTCGACCTCGGGCTGGGGGACTGGTTCACCAGCCGCACCGTGCTGCGCTTCGCAGCCACCGAGGGGGCAGCCACCTTCGCCGAGATCAGCGGCGCCGGCCGGGACGTGCGGGCCCTGCTCAACGGGCGCGAGCTCACCGCCGACGCCTTCAGCGACGGACGAATCCAACTGCGCGACCTGGCCGCCGACAACGTCCTGGAGGTCAGCGCCGAACTGCCCTACGCCAACGACGGTGAGGCCCTGCACCGCCACGTCGACGCCAACGACGGGAGCACCTACCTGTATGCGATGAGCTTCCTCGACGCGGCGCCGCGCTGGTTCGCCTGCTTCGACCAGCCCGACCTGAAGGCGACCTACGACTTCACCGTCACCGTGCCCGAGGACGACTGGATCGTCCGCGGCAATGCCCCGGTCGCGGCGCAGTCCGGCCGGCAGTGGAAGCTGGCCACCAGCAAACCCCTGTCGACCTACTTCGTCACCCTGGTCGCCGGGCCCTGGGCCGGCCTCAGCGCCACCCACGACGGCATCAGGCTGGAACTGCTCGCCCGCGCCTCGGTGCGCCCCGACCTGGAGCGCTCGGCCGAGGACCTCTTCCAGGTCACCCGCGACAGCTTCGACGCCTACCACGAGCTGTTCGGGGTGCGGTACCCATTCGGCGACTACGTGCAGGCCTTCGTGCCCGACTTCAACGCCGGCGCCATGGAGAACCCGGGCTGCGTCGTGCTGCGCGACCAGGTGCTGTTCCGGGGCGCCGCCACCCGCGCCGAGGTGATGTCGCGCGCCGGGCTGGTCGCCCACGAGATGGCCCACCAGTGGTTCGGCGACCTGGTCACCATGCGCTGGTGGGACGACCTGTGGCTCAACGAGTCGTTCGCCGAGTACATGGCCCACCGGGTCATCACCGCCACTGGTCGGGCCGACCTGTGGGTCGACTTCGGCATCACCCGCAAGAACTGGGGCTCGGAAGCCGACCAGGGCCCCGGGTCGCACCCCATCGCCGGCAACGGCGCTGAGGACGCGCAGGGCTCCCTGGAGAACTTCGACGGCATCAGCTACGCCAAGGGCGCCTCGGCGCTGCGGCAACTGGTGTCCCTGATCGGCGACGAGGTCTTCCTGGCCGGCCTGCGCAGCTACTTCGACCGGTACGCCTGGGGCAATGCCAGTGCCGCCGACCTGCTCGCCTGCTGGACCGAGGCCGGGGCCGAGGGCCTGGACGAGTGGGCCCGCGCGTGGCTGCTCACCCAGGACATGGACCTGCTCGCCGTCGAAGGCACCGACCTCGTCCGGCAGGTGCCCGCCGAGCACCCGGCCCAGCGCGTCCACGCCATCGAGGTGGCCGGGCTGAGCAGCGAGGGCGCCGAACTGTTCCGGGTGCCCGTCGTGGTCACCGGCGACCGGCAGGCACTCGACGTGCCACCCGCCGACCTGCTCGTCCCCGATGCCGGCGACCAGACCTGGGCGCGGGTGCGGCCCTCACTGCCGGCGGCCCGGCTGCCCAGGATTTCCGCGGTGGCCGATCCCGCGACCCGCGTCGTGCTCTACAACGGGCTGCGTGACGGGCTGCGCCACGCCGAGCTCAGCCCGACCACCGCCCTCGACCTGCTGCTCGACAGCCTGCCCGGCGAGACCGCGCCGTCGATCACCTCGGCCATGCTGGCCTGGGCGGGGGACCTGTCCGGTGACTGGCTGGAACCGGGGCTGCGTGCCGGCGCCCGGGCCCGGCTCGCCGGGGTGGCGCAGCAGTTGCTCGTCGCCGCCGCTCCCGGGTCGGACGAACAGCTCGCCGCCGTGCGCAGCCTGCTGGCCACCACCAGCGACGCCGCCCTGCTGCGGGTCTGGTTGGCCGGTGACGACCTGCCGGTGGGCATCACCCTCGACCAGGACCTGCGCTGGCTCGCGGTCCACCGACTGGTCATGCTGGGCACCGACCCCGGCGTGATCGACCAGGAGTACGAGCGCGACCACACCTCCACCGGACGAGTGGCCGCCCGCAGGGCGCGCACCGCCGTGCCCGACGCCGCCTCGAAACAGGCCGCGCTCGACCTGCTGGTGAACGCCGCCGACCTGGGCAACTACGAGCTCTACGCCATCGCCGAGAACCTCTTCCTGCCCGAGCAGCACGACCTCACCACGGAACTGGTCCAGCAGTGGGCCGACAGCATCCCCGCGCTGGCCAGCCGGCGAGGGGGCTGGGTGCTGCCGCGGCTGGTCACCGGCTCGGCCCCGAGCTCGCATGCTGACCCAGCCACCCGGCAACTGCTGGAGGAGCTGGCCCGCCGCAGCGACCTGGCCGGTCCTCCGGCTCGACCACTCGCGGAGGTGCTGGCCCGGATCGACCAGGTCCTGTCCGCGAGATCAGCGGGCTGACTAGGGGAAATGGGTTCCCCGCACATCGTGACGTAGAATGAATGGGCATTCCGCGCCGAGCCGACGTTGAGCCTTGCCCAGGTTCCGCCCCTTGCGGTATGCGCATGCCACGCCCAGAAGAGCTCGCCAGGAAGAGGACGTCTTGACCGAGAACACGCACACGCCCGACGACGACCCGACCCGCCAGATCCCCGCCCAGGACGACGACGCGGCCTTCGTCGAGGAGGTCGAGGACGCCCCCCGCAAGAAGCGCAAGGGGCTGGTCATCGGCTCCGTGGTCGGTGGACTGCTCGTCCTGCTCGGTGCCACCTACGTGGCCGGCTACACCATGGCCGGTGACAAGACCCCCAAGAACGCCACCGTCAGTGGCGTCCAGATCGGTGGGATGACCCACGACGAGGCCGTCGCGAAGCTGACCACCGAACTCGGGCCCAGCTTCGACACCCCGATCACCCTGACCGCTGAGGGCACCTCGACGCAGATCAAGCCGTCCGAGGCCGGGATGACCGTCGACTTCGACGCCACCGTCTCCAAGGCCGGCGCCGGCAAGTCCTGGAACCCCGTCCACATCTGGAACGTGCTGTCCGGCGGCGGTGAACTCGAGCCGGTCACCAACACCGACGAGACCCTGGTCGCCCAGGCCGTCGCGAAGGCCGCCCCCGCCTTCGCCGCCGACGGCAAGGACGCCACCCTGACCCTCGACGGCACCACCGTGGTCACCACCCCCAGCGAACAGCAGGTCAGCCTCGACCAGGAGGCCACCACCACCCTCGTCGCCGACGCCTGGATGGAGCAGGACTCAGTGACCGTGCCGCTGGTCAAGCAGGACCCGGCGATCACCACCGAGGCCGTCAACACCGTCAAGACCGAGTACGCCGACAAGGTCCTCTCCGGCCCGATCACCGTCAATCTCGGTGACGGGAAGACCTTCCCCATCGACGTGAAGTCGATCGCCGGGGCCACCACCTTCCCGGTGAAGGACGGCACCATCTCGGGTGCGACCGACATGGACAAGATCTGGGCCGACGCCGAGGAGCAGATCGCCGACATCGGCCTGCCGAAGGGCAGGAACGCCAGTTTCACCTTCACCAACGGCCGGCCCACCGTCGTCCCGTCCACCGATGGCATCAGCGTCGACAAGGAGGACTTCTACAAGGTCGTCCAGCCGGCCCTGACCGCCAGCGGGGATGCCCGCACCGTCACGGTCAAGACCACCAAGGCCCCGGCAACGCTGACCACCGAGCAGGCCAACCAGCTCGGCGTCAAGGAGGTCACCGGTGAGTTCACCACCAGCTTCCCGCACGCCGACTACCGCAACACGAACCTGTCGCGGGCCGCGGCCAGCCTGAACGGCAAGCTGGTGCTGCCCGGTGAGACGTTCAGCATGAACAACGCCCTGGGCCCGCGCACCGCCGCCAACGGCTATGTCGACGGCTACGTCATCCAGGGCGCGCGACTGGTCAAGGAGACCGGTGGCGGCATCAGCCAGAGCGCGACCACCGTCTTCAACGCGGTCTTCTTCGCCGGCCTCGAAGACGTGGAGCACCACCCGCACACCCTCTACTTCCCCCGCTACCCGGCCGGTCGTGAGGCCACCCTCTACTACGGCCAGCTCGACCTGAAGTTCAAGAACAACACCGAGCACGGCGTGGTCATCCAGGCCTACGTGAACAAGTCGACCCCGGGCAACAACGGGTCGATCACGGTGAAGATCTGGTCGACCAAGACCTGGCAGAAGGTGGAGTCGACCCCGCTGACCCCGACCAACTACTACGACACCGCACCGATCACCAGCGATGCCCCCGACTGTGAAGCCCAGAGCGCCTCACCGGGCTTCACGGTGAACTACGAGCGGCTGTTCTACCAGAACGGGTCGATCGTCAAGCGGGAACCCTTCTCGTGGAAGTACGCCGCCACCCCGCAGGTGACCTGCACCTGATCGCTGCGCGCTAGGATGACTGCGACCCGTCCGCGAGGACGTCGCGATATCGAGGAGTGGAAGTGCCCTACATCATTGGTGAGGCCTGCGTGGACCTCAAGGACCGCGCGTGCGTCGACGAGTGCCCGGTCGACTGCATCTATGAGGGCAACCGGATGCTGTACATCCAGACCGACGAGTGCGTCGACTGTGGTGCCTGCGAGCCGGTCTGCCCGGTCGAGGCGATCTACTACGAGGACGACATCCCCGAGGACCAGAAGCACTACTTCGACATCAACGTCGAGTTCTTCGACGGCATCGGTTCGCCCGGTGGCGCCGCCAAGCTCGGCGTGATCGACAAGGACCATCCCTTCGTCGCCGCGCTGCCCCCGCAGGGCGAGTGAGCCGCCTGGACCGCCTCCCGGTCTTCCCCTGGGACACCCTCGCCGAGGCCAAGGCCACGGCGAGCGCCCACCCGGACGGCATCGTCGACCTGTCCGTCGGTACCCCGGTCGACCCCACCCCCGCGGTGGCGGTCGCCGCGCTGACGGCTGCCTCCGATGCCCACGGCTACCCGCAGGTCTGGGGCTACCCCGAGTTGCGCCGAGCTGTCATCGATCACCTGTTCACCCGGTGGAACGCCGTGGAGCTGCCCGAAACCGGGGTGCTTCCGGTGATCGGGACGAAGTGGCTGGTGGCCATGCTGCCGCAGCTGCTCGACCTGGGCCCCGGGGACACGGTGGTCATCCCGACCACCGCCTACCCGACCTATGCGGTGGGCGCGCTGTACGCCGATGCCACCGTGGTGGAGTGTGACCAGCCCGAACTTCTGCCGGACCCCGGCCAGCCCGACACCCCCCGGCTGATCTGGGTCAACTCCCCGGCCAACCCGCACGGGGCAGTGATGTCACCGGCGCTGATGAAGGCCTGGATCGACTACGCCCGCGGCGTCGGTGCGGTGCTCGCCTCCGACGAGTGCTACGGCGAGTTCGTCTACGAGGGACGAGCCCACTCGATGCTCGACCGGGACCTCAACGGGGGGTCGGTCGAGGGCATCGTGGTGGCGATGTCGACCTCCAAGGAGTCGAACATGGCCGGCTACCGGGCCGGCTACGCCGCCGGTGACCCGGCGATCGTCGGTGAGCTGCTGGGCTTGGGCAAGCACCTGGGCATGATGCTGCCGACCCCGGTGCTGAGGGCGATGGAGGCGGTGCTGCGGGACCGCACCCACGTCACCGAGCAGCTGGAACGCTACCGTGCCCGCCGTGAGGTGATGGCGGCGGCCCTGCGCGGCGCCGGGTTCACCATCGACCACTCCGAGGGGTCGCTGTACCTGTGGGCCACCCGCGGTGAGAACTGCCGCGACACCGTCGCCTGGCTGGCCGAGCGCGGCATCCTGGTTGCCCCCGGCGACTTCTACGGCAAGACCGGTGAACAGCACGTCCGGGTGGGACTGACCGCCACCGACGAACGCATCGCCGCCGCCGCCCAGCGCCTGGCGGGGTAGGGCCCTAGAAGCCCAGGGTGATCGTGGTCGGCTGCACCGGGGTGCTCGCCGTCCACGGCGCATAGGCCACCGGGTCCATCGTCCAGGCCGTGCTGCCACCGGCGCCGGTGGCATTGACCGAGCGCAGGCCGCTGTCCCGCAGGTTCGCCATGGCCAGGTGGGCCGCGGCCCAGGCCGTGGTCGGGTCGTCCGCCGTGATCGTCCACTGGTCGGGCGCTCGCTCGACGGTGACCCCGCCGGCCAGGCCACGCTCGAAGATCTCCGGCAGCACCGAGGGCTGCGGGGTCGCCGAGTCGCGCACCACGCAGGTCAGCGCCGCAGCGCTGTGCCCGGTGAGCGTGCTGGCCAGCACCCGGGCCTCCTCGACATGCTTGCGGTAGCCCTCGGGCACCCCCGAGCGCTGCACGGCCTGGGCGACGTCGTTGATGTCGCCGGTCTGCCAGTTCTCGATGGTGACCAGCACCTCGTAGAACTTCCCACTGGAGTACCACGGGTCCATGATCTGTTCGACGCTGCCCCAACCCTGGCTGGGGCGCTGCTGGAACAGGCCGACCGAGTCCCGGTCGCCGTAGTCGATGTTGCGCAGGCTCGACTCCTGCATGGCAGTCGCCAGCGCAATCGTGGCCGCCCTTGCCGGCAGGCCCCTGCGGATGGACTCGGCCACGATGATGGAGGCCCACTTGCTCTGCTCGGGGCTGAGGAACGCGGTGGCCCCGTCGACGGTGGCCAGGCAGCCCTGGGTGACCGGCTGCGGGGTCGGCCCAGGGGTGCTCGGCAGCAGCCGGCGCAGGCCCCAGGCCCCCAGGGCCAGCAGACCGGCCACCGCTGCCAGGCACAGCAGCAGGATCAGCAGACGACTGGTCACGGAACGCACCCGTCAAGTGTAGGCAGCCGGGGCAGAGCCCCGATCGTCCCATTTGTTGGGTCGCTGTTCCTGCCGGGGCGGCGCAGGACTAAGTTCTTGAGTCCGACAGCAGGTGCCGGCCGGCGCCCGCTTGGGCCCAACGAAGGGAACGCGCATGCGTCTCAAAGCAGCACTGGCAGCCGTAGTGGCGTCTGCCCTCCTGCTCACCGGCTGCGGCGGCTCGGACGCCGTCGACGGTGAGGTCGTCAAGATCGGTGGCGTGACCATCGTCTCCCACCCCTCGCTGGATGCCATCTGGCAGGGCTTCAAGGACGGCATGAAGGAGGCCGGCTACGAAGAGGGCGTCAACGTCGAGTACGACTTCCAGAACCCGCAGGGCGACCAGTCGACCCTGAACTCGATCGCCAGCACCTTCGCGAACTCCGACAAGGACCTGTTCGTCTCGATCGCCACCCCGCCCTCGCAGGCGCTGGTGCAGGCGATCACCGACCGCCCGATCCTGTTCTCGGGTGTGACCGACCCGGTCGGTGCCGGCCTGGTCGACAGCCTCGACAAGCCGGGTGGCAACGTCACCGGCGCCACCGACGCCAACCCGCCCAAGCCGGTGCTGGAGCTGATCAAGGAGATCAAGCCCGAGACCAAGACCGTGGGCATCGTCTACACCTCCTCGGAGGCGAACTCCGAGATCCAGACCAAGCAGGCCCAGGAGGCCGCCCAGGAGCTGGGGCTGGAGATCAAGGTCGCCACGGTGACCAACTCCAACGAGGTGCAGCAGGCCGCCGCGTCGCTCGACGTTGACGCCTTCTACGTCGGCAACGACAACAACGTCGTCTCCGCCATCGAGGCACTCGTGCAGGAGGCCGAGAAGAAGGGCGCCATCGTGGTCACCTCCGACGAGGACTCGGTGTCCAAGGGTGCGGCCGCCGCGATCTCGATCGACTACTACCAGCAGGGCCTCGACACCGCGAAGCTGGCCGTCGAGATCCTGAAGAACGGCAAGAACCCCGGTGACCTGCCGGTGTCCTTCCAGAGCGACCTGGCGTTGATCGTCAACCCCGCTGCCGCTGAACGCCAGGGCACCCCGCTGCCCGAGGCCGTCCTGTCACGCGCGGCAAAGACGGTGGACTGACGCGGATGGTGACCGCTCTTGAGGTGGGTCTGCTCTACGCCATCATGGCGCTGGGCGTCTACCTCACCTATCGGGTGCTCGACTTCCCCGACCTGACAGTGGACGGTTCGTTCACGATGGGGGCGGCCACTGCCGCCGTCCTCATCGTGGGCGGCGTCCCGCCGGTGCTCGGCATGCTCGCCGGCACCGGTGCAGGGGTGGTGGCCGGGTTCATCACGGGTGCCCTGCACGCCTGGGGTGGCATCAACCCGCTGCTGGCGGGCATCCTCACCCAGATCGGCCTGTGGTCGATCAACCTGCGCATCATGGGCCGGGCCAACCTGTCCCTGCTGCGCGAACGGACGGTCTTCACGCCGCTGCGTGAGGCCGGGCTGATGGGCAGCTGGTGGTCGGTGTTGCTGCTGGCAGCGGTTTCATCGGTGGCCGTGCTGGTGCTGTTCTGGTTCCTGCGCACCGCCTACGGCGTGGCCATCCGGGCCACCGGTGACAACCAGGAGATGGCTTCCAGCCAGGGCGTCAACACCGCGTGGACCAAGATCACCGGCCTTGCCCTGTCGAACGGGCTGGTCGCCTTCTGCGGCACCATGGTGACCCAGTACCAGGGCTACGCCGACATCTCGATGGGCGTCGGCCTGGTGGTCGCCGGGCTCGCCTCGGTGATCCTCGGCCAGGCGATCTTCGGCATGAGCAAGCTGTGGCAGGCCATCGCCGCGGCCGCGCTCGGCTCGGTGCTGTACCGCCTGGCCATCCAAATCGCCCTCGACAACGGGCTCGACCCCAACGACATGAAGCTCGTCTCGGCGCTGCTGGTGGTCGCCGCGCTGCTCATCCCGAAGTGGGCGCCGTTGCGACGCTTCCGGATGAAGCGCCGCCACGGTGCGCCACCCGAACCGGTCAGTGAGGTGCCCGCATGATCCGCATCGACCAGCTGACCAAGAGCTTCTTCCCCGGCACCGTGAACGAGCGGGTGGCGCTGCGCGACCTGTCGTTCACCCTGGCCGAGGGCGACTTCGCCACCGTGATCGGCTCCAACGGCGCCGGCAAGTCGACCCTGCTCAACATCATTTCCGGACGCATGCGCCCCGACTCGGGCTCGATCACCATCGGTGGCCGTGACGTCACCAAGATGTCGGAGCACCGTCGCGCCGCCTTCGTCAGCCGGGTCTTCCAGGACCCGATGGCCGGCACCTCACCGCACCTGACCATCGAGGAGAACCTCGCGGTCGCCCTCGAACGGGGCGGTCGGCGGGGACTGCGCCAGGCGGTGACCCGCAAGCGCCGTGAACTGTTCCGGGGCGAGTTGTCGCGCCTGGAACTCGGCCTGGAGAACCGGCTCACCCTGAAGGTCGGCCTGCTGTCCGGTGGTCAGCGCCAGGCGCTCAGCCTGCTGATGGCGACCTTCGTGGAGCCGGAGGTGCTGCTGCTCGACGAGCACACCGCCGCCCTGGACCCCGAACGGGCGGCGCTGATCCTGCGGCTCACCGACGAGGGGGTGGCCCGCCACCAGCTGACTACCCTGATGGTCACCCACAACATGAGCCAGGCCCTGGCCCACGGCAACCGGCTGCTGATGATGCACGACGGCCAGGTCGTGCTCGACCTGGACGCGGACGAAAAGGCCACCAAGACCCCGGAGGACCTGATGGCCGAGTTCGGTCGCCGCCGCGGCGAGCTGGCCGACCGGATGCTCTTGGAGTGAACCCGTCGGCCAGCCGGCGTGCTCAGTCGTTGGCGTGCAGGGCGGCGTTCAGGCTGATCTTCTTGCCGGTGCGTGACTTGGCCAGCACCTGGCCCGACTGCGAGTCGCGGATGAACAGCACGTCGCTGCTGCCGGACAGATCCTTGGCCTTGACCACCGAACCGTCGTCCAGGGTGACCTTGGTGCCACCGGTGACGTAGAGGCCCGACTCGACCACGCAGTTGTCACCCAGCGAGATGCCCACGCCGGCGTTGGCGCCCAGCAGGCAGCCCTCACCGATGCTGATCACCTCATTGCCGCCACCCGACAGGGTGCCCATGATCGAGGCGCCGCCGCCCACGTCGGAGCCGTCGCCGACCACGACACCGGCCGAGATGCGGCCCTCGACCATCGAGGTGCCCAGGGTGCCGGCATTGAAGTTCACGAAGCCCTCGTGCATGACCGTCGTCCCCGGCGCCAGGTGCGCACCGAGCCGCACCCGGTCGGCGTCGGCGATGCGCACACCCGTGGGCAGGACGTAGTCGGTCATCCGGGGGAACTTGTCCACGCCGAACACACTCACGTGGCCGCGCCGGGCACGCAGCGCCAGTCGGACGCTGTCGAAGTCCTCCACGGCGCAGGGGCCGGCCGAGGTCCACACCACGTTCGCCAGGTGCCCGAAGATGCCGTCCAGGTTGAGGGAGCGGGGCTCGGCCAGCCGGTGGCTGAGCAGGTGCAGGCGCAAGTAGGCGTCCGAGGCACCCTGCGGGGCGGCATCGAGGTCGACGACCACACGGACAACCTCGACCCGGACGCGCCGGGCCGCATCCTCAGTGCGGGCTGCGTCCAGCTCGGCGGGGACATCCTGCCCGTCGGGCAGTCCGAGTGCCGGTGCTGGGAACCAGGTGTCGAGCACCTGCCCCGACTCGTGGACGGTGGCCAGCCCCCAGCCCCAGGCCGGGCGGGAGAACTCATCATGGGAATGCGATTCGGTCATGGGTTCCATTCTAGGCCCGCAGCCGGGCCGGGACTTCCGGCTCGCCCAGGCCCAGCATCAGCCGGTTCGCCCAGTTGAAGAAGGCCGCGCTGTTGATCACGTCGAGCACCGCGGCGTCATCGAGGCCGGCCGCCCGCAGCCGGTCCACCTGCGCGCTGCCGAAACGTACGGGAGTGTGGGTCAGCGCCACCGCAGCGTCCACCACCGCATTCCACGACTCGCTGCCCAGGTCGGCCCCCACGCCCTCGGCCAGCAGCCGTTCGACGTCGTCGACCCGACCGGACTGCTCGATGGCGAAGCCGGCGTGCACCGAGGCGCAGAAGGTGCAGCCGTTCAGCCGTGAGGTCGCCGCTGCGCTGAGTTCGCGCTCGGCCCGACCGAGGCCGCCCTCGATGTTGTAGAAGATGTCGTTGTCGGTCAGGGTGCGTGCCTTCAGCGCCTGCGGGTCGCGGGCCAGCAGCCGGAAGTAGGGCATGTCGGCGCGGCGCTTCTCGACCAGCGCCTCCCACTGGTCGGGCCGCAGGTCACCCTTGGGCACCGGGGGAGCCCACGGCTTCCAGCCGAGCGAGTGGCTCACGAACCTCTCGGGGGCGACGATGTCGGGGTAGGTGGTGACCGGGAAACCACGGTCGGACAGCTGCCAGTCCACCTGCTCGACCGACCCGGACGAGGGCGTCGGCTCGACGGTCGCCTCGCGACCGTCCACCACCCGCAGACCGTGGACGACGCGCAGCTGGTAGGCCAGGAAGGCCACCAGCTGGGCGAGGCTGACCAGCTCGTCGGCGCTCCAGCCGGCGCCGGACAGGTGGCCGAGCACCTCGGGGCGCGAATCACGCGGGTGCAAGACCATCAGGTGGGCCACGTCGAAGGCGGCCGCCAGCCGCTCACCCAGTGCGGCGGCATCGTGGCGCACCGAGGGCCCCGGCTGCGACTCGGCCGCCAGGCCCACCTCGCGGTAGGTGCCGTAGGGGCCGCTGGCCAGGCCCTGCTGGACGGCCGCGGCGACCGCATCGCGCAGGCTGGCCGGGGCGTCGTCCAACAGCAACTCGCCGTAGAAGTCGAAGGCGGCCTGGTCCTGGTGGAGCCCGGCCACGTAGGTGGCCACGGCGTAACGCTCACCGAAGCTGAAGGTGCCGGGGTTGAGCGGCTCGAGCAGTGCCTCGAAGCTCAGTTGCGAGTTGGCGACGGCGGCCGAACGCTGGATGCGGGTCCGGGCGAGCGCCCCGTCGGGGTCGATCGCGCTCAGCACCGTGATGATGTCAGTCATGCCCGTGGCCAACCACGCGAAGGCTCTGTTGATTCCCCTCGCTCCGCTCGGGGGTGCCGCCAAAACCGGGTTCCCGTCGCGCTCGCTCGTTCCTCGCTCGCTTGCGGGAGGGCTTCGCTCGTTCCTCGCTCAGCCGGGCGGCGGTGATTCCCCTCGCTCCGCTCGGCGGTAGGCTCGAGCCATGCTGACGATTGACCCGAGTGCTGACCTGGTGACCCTGCTGCGGCAGGTGGTGGACGTGGAGTCGGTCAGCGGCAATGAGGCGGGGCTCGCCGACCAGGTGGAGGCCCTGCTGCGCGGTGCCGACCACCTGCAGGTGACCAGGATCGGCAACACGGTCGCCGCCCGCACCGAGCTGGGGCGCCCCGAACGGGTGGTCATTGCCGGGCACCTCGACACGGTCCCGGTCGCGAACAACCTGCCCAGCTGGACCGAGGACGGCCCCGACGGGCTGCGCGTGTACGGCCGGGGGACCTGCGACATGAAGGGCGGGGTCGCCGTCGCGCTGAAGAGCGCCCTCGAGCTGAGCGCGCCAGCACGCGACATCACCTGGCTGTTCTACGACTGCGAAGAGGTCGACTCGGCCCGCAACGGCCTGGTCAGGGTCGGGCGCGACCACCCTGACCTGCTGCAGGCCGACTTCGCCGTCCTGATGGAACCCACCGGGGCCGGGGTCGAGGGTGGCTGCCAGGGCACCGCCCGCTTCAGCATCCGCACCAGCGGCACCGCCGCCCACTCCGCCCGCTCGTGGCTCGGTCACAACGCCATCCATGACCTGGGCCCGGTGCTGGCCCGGATCACCGAGTTCGACGCCCGCGAGATCGAGGTCGACGGCCTGCTCTACCGCGAGGGACTCAACGCGGTCGAGATCTCCGGTGGCATCGCCGGCAACGTCGTGCCCGATGTCGGCGTCGTGAAGGTCAACTACCGCTTCGCCCCCGACAAGGACGCGGCCCAGGCCGAGGCCCTGATGCGCGAGCACTTCTCCGAGTGGGACCTGGAGTTCGACGACATGGCCCCGGGTGCCCGCCCCGGCCTCGATCGTCCGGCCGCTGCCGCCTTCGTCGCCGCCGTCGGGACACCTCCGCGGGCCAAGTACGGTTGGACTGACGTGGCCCGGTTCACCGACCTCGGCATCCCGGCGGTGAACTTCGGCCCGGCTGACCCCGGCAAGGCGCATGCTGATGATGAGTACTGTCCGGCGGCCGACCTCGAGACCTGCTATGCGGTGCTGCGTCGCTGGCTCGCGGAATGACCCTGACCACCCCCACCCGGAGGACCTGATGACTCGTCCCCATGGCCCCATCGACAACGCACCGCGTCCGAACGGCGGCGGCGTCCGGCAGGGGCCGGTGCTGCGCCGCAAGGACCAGTTGCAGGACACCACCACCGACCAGCGCCTGCTCGAGGGCGGCAACGGGGCCGACTGGGTCCATTCCGACCCGTGGCGGGTGATGCGCATCCAGTCGGAGTTCGTCGAGGGCTTCGGCACCCTGGCGGAGCTCGGGCCGGCCATCTCGGTGTTCGGCTCGGCCCGCACCCGGTCCGACCACCCGATGTACCAGGCCGCCGAGGAACTGGCCCGTGGGCTGGTGGACCGCGGCTACGCGGTGATTACCGGTGGTGGCCCGGGCATCATGGAGGCCGCCAACCGAGGTGCCTCCCTGGCCGGTGGCACCTCGGTGGGGCTGGGCATCGAACTGCCCTTCGAGGCGTCGATGAACGAGCACGTGAACCTCGGCATCAACTTCCGCTACTTCTTCGCCCGCAAGGTGATGTTCCTGAAGTACGCCCAGGGTTTCGTGGTGATGCCCGGCGGCCTGGGCACCTTCGACGAACTGTTCGAGGCGATGACGCTGGCCCAGACCGGCAAGGTCACCCACTTCCCGGTCGTCCTGTTCGGCAGCTCGTACTGGGCCGGGCTGATCGAGTGGCTGCGCGACCAGGTGTTGGCCGAGGGCTACATCAGCCCGGCCGACCTGGACGAACTGGTGGTCACCGACGACATCACCGAGGCACTCAACCTGGTCACCCGAGGGCCACTGACGAACGGGACGGGGGAGTCCGGCCCGCGCCACGGGTAGGCTTGCGGGCATGATGTGGCTGCTCGGAGTGATCGGCGTGGGAATCATCGCCTGTGGCGTGTTCCTGGCCTCGGACAAGTTCGGCTCGATGCCGGAACTGGTCGATGACCACCCGGTGCCGCGCCTGCCCGAGGGCGACTTCACCGCCGAGAACCTGGGCGAGGTGCGCTTCGCCATCACCATGCGCGGTTACGCCCCCCACCAGGTTGACGAGCTGATCGACCGGGCCACGCAGAGCCTGCGGGGCGGCTCAGTCGCTCGTCCGATGACCGGCGCCGACCTGCGCGCCAGCGCCTTCAACGTGGTCGGCCGCGGCTACCACATGGGGCAGGTCGACCTCGTCCTCGACCGGCTGGCCTGGCAGTTCGACCGCCCCGAGTTCGACCAACCCGAAGCGGAAGAGCCCCTGCCGCCAGCAGCTGATGGCCGCGAGTCCGAGGCGTGATGGGCCGCCCCGACGGGCACCTTTGGGCGGAAGCTGGAATAATGGGACCTGTCAGTCTCGCAGCTCAAGTTAGGAAGTAGCCACATGGCAGCTATGAAGCCTCGCACTGGTGACGGACCGATGGAGGTCACGAAGGAGGGGCGCGGGATCATCATGCGCGTCCCTGTTGACGGTGGTGGGCGCCTGGTGGTTGAGCTCAACGCCGAGGAGGCCACCGCACTGCTGGCCTGCCTGAAGGACCCAGAGCTGAAGTTGCCACAGTGATCGCTTGACCAACCCTCCGCCACGGCGGACGAAACGGCCCCACCCCAGAGTCGGGGTGGCGCCGTTCGTGTTGGCCGGGACCCGAAAGGGCTCAGCCCTGGGTGCGGGCCTGGTGGCGCTCGATGGCTGCCTCGTAGACCGCGACGGTCTCCTGGGCGATCTTGGCCCAGCTGAACTCGTCGATGCAGCGCTGGCGGCCCGCCCTGCCCATTTCTGCTGCCCGGTCGGGGTCGCGGGTCAGGGCGTTCAGCTTCTCGGCGAAGCGGTTCTCGAAGTCGGCCACGTACTCGGCGTCGTCGGCGCGGTCCGGGTCATAGGCGATCAGGTGGCCGGTCTCGTTGTCGACGACCACCTCGGGGATGCCGCCGACGGCGCTGGCGACCACCGCGGTCTCGGTGGCCATCGCCTCGAGGTTCACGATGCCCAGCGGCTCGTAGATCGACGGGCAGGCGAACACGGTCGCGTGGCTGAGCACCTGCCGCACGCTGGCGCGGGGCAGCATCTGCTCGACCCAGATGACGTCGCCGCCACGTTCCTGCTTCAGCTCCGCGAAGGCGCCGTTGAACTCGGCGGCGATCTCGGGAGTGTCGGGGGCCCCGGCGAGCAGCACCAGCTGGGTGCCCGGGTCGAGCTGGCGGGCGGCCCGCACCAGGTGGATCAGGCCCTTCTGGCGGGTGATCCGGCCGACGAAGACCACACTCGGCTTGTCAGGGTCCATGCCGATCTCGGTGAGGGCCTCGGTGCCCTCGTCGGGGCAGAACTCGTCGGTGTCGATGCCGTTTCGCACCACGTGGACCTTGTCGGGGTCCAGCTCGGGGTAGGACTCCAGCACACCCTTGGCCATGCCGGCGCTGACCGCGATCACCGCATCGGCGCCGTTGAAGGCGGTCCGTTCGGCCCATGAGCTCAGGTGGTAGCCACCGCCGAGCTGTTCGACCTTCCACGGCCGGTGGGGTTCCAAGGAATGGGCGCTGACCACGTGCGGCACCGACCGGAACAGGCCGCCGATGTGACCGGCCAGGTTGGCGTACCAGGTGTGGGAGTGGACCAGGTCGAGCTCCTCGGGCAGGGCGTTGATCATGGACAGGTCGGCGCCGAAGACGCGCAGGGCGGCATTGGCGCCTTCGGGGAAGTTCTCGGCATGAGCCGTCGCTCCTTCGCGAGGCTCACCCATGCACTGGACGTCAACGTCGACGAACTTGCGCAACTGGGGGACGAGTTGGCCGACGTGCACGCCGGCGCCGCCGTAGATGTGGGGCGGGTACTCACGGGTGAGGATCGATACCTTCATGGGCCGATCGTTGCACACGCCGCGGCAGTGGAGGTGGTCGGGGGGCAAAGTGTCCGTGACCGGGACAAACGTGCCCGCCCGGCTGAACGCCGGGCGGGCACGTGGGGTCTTGCGGTGGAGCGGGCGCCGGGACTTGAACCAGGTTCTCCCCACAGGAAGTGGGGCGCCTCACCCATAGGCCTCACCCGCGTGGCCCTCGGCCGTGGGCCGACGACTTCGTCCACTCTAGGCCATCGGGGCGGGCGCTGGCACGTCGAGCAAGTCGGCGACCTGGACCAGGTCAGCCGCGACCGGTGGGTCGGGTGTGCCGTTGACGACGAACCGGGAGCGTTCCCAAGGTCTGTGCCCGGCCATGAACTCCACCTCGTGGGCCATCCAGGAATGCCAGAACTCGGTGGCGGAGGCCTCGTCGCCGTTCACGCCGGACGCAATGTCGCGGGCCAGCCCCCGTTTTTCGGCGGCGTGGAAGTCGGACTGCACCCAGATCGCGACGTCCAGCAGGCCCTCCAGCCCGCGCTGGTTCGCCCCCGCCCCCTCGACCAGCACCACGTCGGCGTCCTGCACCCGGATCGCACCGGGTCGGCCCCGCGCCACCCACTGCGGCGGGCGGTGGTCCAGCCGGCGCGAGTGCCGCAGCGGCACCAGCACGTCGTGGGCCAGCTGGGGCCCCCAGGCGAACATCGGTTCGTGCCAGGCCAGGTCGTCGGTGTGGATGATGGCGCTGCCGGGCAGCAGCCCGGCCAGCCCGGTGGCCAGGCTGGACTTGCCGGACGCGCTGCGCCCGTCGATCGCCACGACCCACGGACGAGGGGCTCTGGCGCTGGTCGGGGGAACGAGGCTGGCGCACAGTTCCGCGAGGGGGACCGTGCGCCAGGTGGTGATCAGGGGTTCCCCGGGTGGCAGGTGCATGGGCACAGTCAACCAGTCGGTCGTGGTGCCCGCCGGGGCCCGGGGATGGTAGGTGGGACGGCGACAGGAGGACAGGTTGTCGCCGCCCCACCGGTTCGGGGGAGTGGTCAGCCCAGGGTGCCGGCCACCTCGTTGGGGGCCTGCGGCAACTCGCCGGTCGCCATCACCTTGGCCACGCTGAGTTCGACCGCGTGCACCTTCTTGTTCGCGGGGTCGGTGACGTAGACCCAGTGGCCCTGGGCGTGGATGGTCGGGCGGGGCTGCTGCCAGTCGTCGGGCTCGGTGAAGGGGTCGAGCACCTTGATCGAGGCGTGGATGTGGCCGTGGTCGGCCTCGATGACGTGCAACTGCCCGTCATTGGTCAGCACCAGGGCCTGGCCCTCGTCGGTGAACGCCAGGCCGCGGAAGGTGTAGGCGGCCGGCAGGTCGACGGTGCTGATGCTGGCGTCGGTGGTGTTGATGATGGCGACCTGGGTCGGCTTGGCATCGGCCGACTGCTTGTAGTCGCCGAGCACGTACGGCGAGTCGGTCGAGCCGAACAGGTTGCCGATGCGGGCGAAGGCCGGGCCGGCCTTGACCTTGGTGATGGTCTCACCCTTGACGACCAGGGCGCCGTCCTGGCAGCCGATCACGATGGCATCCTTGGCGATCGCCGAGCCGTGCAGGCCGGGGCACTCGGCCGACTCGGCCAGCACCTTGTCCTCGGCGTCGAGGATGCGGATGCCGTTGACCACCTCGCCGCTCACCGTGGTGTGCAGCAGCTTGCCGTCGGCCAGCGGGATGGCGTTGCCATGGTGGGGTGCCACGGTGAGGGTGCGCACCGGCGTGGCGTCGGCATGGGCGAGTTCCTTGGTCTCGAAGACCTCGATGGAGCCGTCGCCGTCGTCGAAGATGGCGGTGAGCCCCGCGTTGGTCGAGACATGGCCGGCCTTCTGGGTGGTCAGGCTGGTGCCGGTCAGGCTGGGCTCGGTGATCTTGGAGTGGCCGTGGTCGCCGTGCGCCTCGGTCCAACTGCCCAGGTCGAGGGTCTTCAGGGAGGTGCCGGCGACGTCGACCAGCGGGTAGCGGGCGTCACCGGTCGGACGAAGCCGCAGGAATCCCTCCAGCGGGATGTCGCTGATCACGGTGAGCTTCTCGGCGTCGACCACCATCACTCCCGCGGAGTGGGTCAGCGCGAGCCGTGGTGCCCGCGCCCCCACCTCCTGGGTCTTGCCGTCGGACGACTCGTGGTCGTGCTCGTCGTGGTCATGCTCGTCGTGCTCGTCGTGGCTGGGGGAGACCACGGGGGAGGACGTCGTGGGATCTGCCGCCGGGTCCTGGGACTGGCCACAGCCGGCCAGGGCCAGGGCGAGGGCCACCAGCGGCACGCCCATCTTGGGAATGATTCTCATGTCGTGATCCTGACAAAAATGAAAATCGATGTCAACAAGGCTTGGGGGGTGTCCTCATCGTGGTATCGGCGACCGGATGGTGGTCGGGGTCACAGCCTGGTGGGCACCCGGAACGAAACTCGGGTCAACAGATCGCAATTCCTACCCACGACGGCGATCGGGTCGGTAGGTTCATGGCATGCAGAGTCGCCCCAAGGTCTTGTCCATCGTCCTCGCCGGCGGAGAGGGCAAACGCCTGATGCCCCTGACCGCGGATCGCGCCAAGCCGGCTGTTCCTTTTGGCGGTACCTACCGCCTGATCGACTTCGTCCTGTCGAACCTGGCCAACTCAGAGTTGCGCCAGATCGCCGTGTTGACCCAGTACAAGTCGCACTCGCTTGATCGGCACATCTCGCTGACCTGGCGCATGTCGACCCTGCTGGGCAATTACGTCACCCCGGTGCCCGCCCAGCAGCGGCTCGGGCCCCAGTGGTACCAGGGCAGTGCCGATGCCATCCACCAGTCGATGAACCTCATCGTGGACGAGGACCCCGACCACGTCGTCGTGTTCGGGGCCGACAACATCTACCGGATGGATGTCGGCGCCATGCTGCGCGCCCACATCGACTCCGGGCTCGACGCGACCATCGCCGGCATCCGCGTGCCCCGCAAGGACGCCTCGGCGTTCGGCATCATCGATGCCGACGAGTCGGCGAAGATCATCAACTGGCTCGAGAAGCCGGCCGACCCGCCCGCGCTGCCCGACTCCCCGGACGAGTCGTTCGCGTCGATGGGCAACTACGTCTTCACCCGCAAGGCGTTCGTGGAGGCCCTCGAGGCCGATGCCTCCGACCCGGATTCCAAGCGCGACATGGGTGGCAACATCGTGCCCTGGTTCGTCGACAAGGGCCGCGCGCAGGTCTACGACTTCAGCTCCCAGGCCGTGCCCGGTTCCACCGAGAAGGACCGCAACTACTGGCGTGACGTGGGTACCATCGACGCCTACCACGAGGCGCACATGGACTTGGTCTCGGTCGAGCCGGAGTTCAACCTGTACAACCCGCAGTGGCCGATCTGGACCGACCAGGTGCAGGCGCCCGGCGCGAAGTTCACCCTGCGCGGTACGGCGGAGGACTCGATCGTCAGCGCGGGCTGCATCATTTCCGGCGCCGACGTCGACCAGTCCGTGCTCAGCCCGCGGGTGCGCATCCAGAAGTACGCCAAGGTGGACCGGTCCGTGATCATGAACAACGTCGAGATCGGCCGCCACGCCCGGATCGCCGATGCCATCCTCGACAAGTCGGTGGTCGTCGACGAGGGTGCCGAGATCGGCATCGACAAGGTCGCTGACAAGGCCCGTGGCTTCCACGTCTCGGACGGCGGCATCACCGTCGTCCCCAAGGGAACCCACGTCCAGGCCAACTGAGCCGAGCAGGGCCCGTCATCCCACCGGATGACGGGCCCTGTGTTGTCTGTCCTCGTTCCGCTCGGACGGAGAACTCAGCTCTTCACTGCGACGAGCAGGCCCTGGCCGACGGGCAGCAGGGCAGGGGTGAACTCCTCGGTGTCGAGCACCGAGCCCAGGGCCTCGCGCAGGATCACGGCCTCGTCGTCCTCGTTGTCGGGGTCGGCCACCGCATTGCGCCAGAGCGCGTCATTGAGCACAAGCATGCCGCCGTGGCGCAGCAGGCGCAGGGCCTGGGCCACGTACTCGACGTACTCCAGCTTGTCGCCGTTGATGAAGACCAGGTCGTAGCCGCCGTCCGACAGTCGCGGCAGCACCTCCAGCGGGATGCCCGCGATCAGGCGGAACCGGGAGGTGGGGATGCCCGCGTCCAGGAACGCGCTGCGGGCGGACGCCTGCCGGTCCGACTCCGGGTCGATGCTGGTCAGCACGCCCTTGGGCTCCATGCCCTCGAACAGCGCCAGGCCGCTGGTGCCGCTGCCGGTGCCGACCTCGACCACCTGCCTGGCGCCGAGGGCGGCAGCGAGCATCCGCAGGGTGCTGGCGGTGCCGCTGGGCAGGGCGTCGATGCCCAACCCGGCTGCTGCGCGTCGGCTGGCGGCGACATTGTCGCTGGGGAGTACGTAGTCCTCGGCGTAGCCCCAGGAGCGGAGGTCCAGGCCATCGGGAGTCTGCTGTGAAGTCACAAGCACAGCCTAACCACTAGCATGGCCCCATGACCCACACACCTGCCACCCAGCCGCGGCTGGGTCGACTTGCCACGGCGATGGTCACCGCGTTCAACGAGGACGGCTCGCTCGACCTCGACGGGGTGCGCCGCCTGGCGACCGAACTGGTGGACGAGCAGGCCAACGACTCGGTCGTGGTCAACGGCACCACCGGCGAGTCGCCGACCACCACCGAGGACGAGAAGTTCGCCGTCGTGGCGGCCACGCTCGAGGCTGTGGGTGACCGCGCCAACGTCATCGCCGGGGTGGGCAGTTTCGACACCGCCCACACCGTCCGGATGGCCAAGCGCGCCGAGCAGACCGGGGCGCACGGCCTGCTGGTGGTCACGCCGTACTACTCGCGCCCGGTGCAGGACGGGATCATCGCCCACTTCCGGGCGGTCGCCGACGCCACCGACCTGCCGGTGATGGTCTACGACATTCCCGGGCGCACCGCCACCGCGATCGAGGCGGACACGCTGATCGCGCTGGCCGAGCACCCCAACATCGTCGCCGTCAAGGACGCCAAGGGTGATGTGGTCAGCTCGTCGCGGGTGATCGCCGAGACCGGTCTCGACTACTACGCCGGCGACGACGCCATCACCCTGCCGCTGATGTCGGTGGGTGGGGTCGGCGTGGTCGGCACCTCCACCCACTTCACCGGCCGGGGCATGCGCGAGATCATCGACGCGGTCGTCGCCGGTGACTACCCCCGGGCGCTGGCCGCCCACCGACGTTGGCTGCCCGCCTTCACCCGCGTGTTCGGTGCTCCCGGCTGCTGCACCGTCAAGGGCGGCCTGCGGGCCGAGGGTCGTGGCGTGGGTTCGGTGCGCCTTCCGATGGTGGCTGCCCCCGAGGCCGTGGTCACCGCATTCCTCGACGCACTGCACACCGCAGAGCAAGGCTGAGCGCTCTGTCAGCCACCTCTCAGCCGGGCATGGCAAAATGGGTCGGGACAACGACGAGGGGACCATCCGTGTTCGGAGCCAGCAAGGCAGATCGTGCCGCAGGGCCGGCTGCTGACGAGCCCGCCGACTGGCAGGCCCCCACCTGGGAAGAACTCGTCCGCGACCACTCCGACATGGTCTACCGCGTCGCGCTGCGGCTGACCGGCAACGCCCCCGACGCCGAGGACCTCACCCAGGAAGTGTTCATCCGGGCGTTCAAGTCGATCCACAAGTTCGAGCCGGGCACCCTCAACGGCTGGCTGCACCGGATCACCACCAACCTGTTCCTCGACGGCGCCCGCCGCAACAAGCGGATTCGTTTCGACCCGATGGCCGAGGCGCAGGAGCGGGTGCCCTCCTCGGCACGGGGCCCGGCCGAGGCGATGCTCGACACCTCCCTCGACCATGACGTGGCGCGTGCCCTGGCTGACCTGTCGCCCGACCACCGCGTCGCCGTCGTCCTGTGTGACATCGAAGGTCTCAGCTACGAAGAGATCGCGCAGATCCTGGACATCAAGATCGGCGCCGTGCGCAGCCGTATCCACCGCGGACGAGAGGGCCTGCGCCGCAGCCTGGCCCATCGTCGTCCCGCCGATGGGCACCAGTACATCCAGGGAGCCCCGGACGAACGCCCCGGCGAGGCCCGCGACCTGCAACCCGACCCGGCCCTGGCCAAGGTCCTCAAGCGATGATCCACCGCGACCTGATCCCCGCCGCCTGCCGCGCCGCCCGCGAGGCGGTCGACGGTGCCCGGGACGCGGCGACCGCAGCCCACCTGGCGGGCTGCGAGTCCTGCCGGCAGGCCACCGGTGAGATGCAGCAGGTGCTCGACCGCCTCAAGCATTGCAGCCACCCCACCTCAGCCCCCGACGGGTTGTCGGCGCGCCTGGCCGCGATCGCCGGGAACGAAGCCGACGAACCGCTGTGGCTGGCCTCGTCCGGTGCGGGCTCACTGCCCAGCCCCCGGCAGCGCCGCCGCCGCACCCTGGCCACCGGCTCAGTGGCACTGGTCGCCTGCTTCGGCATGCTGTTCACCCTCGGGCTGCTGCTGGCACCCACGGTGGACGAGGTCGCTGATGCCCGCACCACCGCGAACCGCGAGTTCGACCTGTCCCTGGGGATGGGGGCCGGCGCACAGGCCGTGAACGCCGTGATGGCCTCGGCCCAGGGTGGCCGGCTCAGCCCGACCCCGACCATGGAACGCCCCGGCGTGATGACCAGCCTCACCTGGACCACGGTCAGCCAGGACCAGGCCCTGTCGATGCTGCTGGAGGCCGTCGACCCGAAGGTCGGCTATGTCGGCACCCAGCGGGTCACCCTCTCGGGTGGCCAGGGGTTCGTCAGCGCCAACGTGTGGGTGGCCCAGCAGCCCGGCTCGGCGGTCAGCGTGGCTGTCCACGATGCTTCGGGCACCCTCATCAACTCCGGTGTGCTCCCGGCGCGCCACTCCGACCAGGTCAACAGCCTGCCGCCCAGCGCCAGCTGGTTCCGGGTCGCCCGCGGGGGCATCATCGCCGGGCACCCGGCCACGCTGCTCGAGGCCAAGCGCGCCGACCGGTCGCTGGTGGCGCGCTGGTGGGTCTCGCCCGAGCTCGGCCAGGTGTTGTGGAACGAGACCTTCGACTCCAACGGCACCCTGGTGCGCTCGGCCGGGTTCACCGAACTGCGGCTGACCAGTGAGCCGCCCGCCGACACCAACCCGATGCCGCTGCAGTTGAGCAAGGCGCCGGCCGTGGTGGCCTCGGCCACCCGACCCATGTGTACCGACGGGTTCGACTGCTCGAGCGAGTTGGCCGGGTTCCGGCTGTTGTCGATGAGTTCTGACTCGCCGCACAACCCGACGGTGATCCATGCGGTCTACGAGAAGGACGGGGTGTGCGTGACCGTGCTGCAGCAGCGCGGACGACTCGCCGAGCCCGCCGAGGGCCAGCAGTCGGGCCAGGACTTCGGGATCAGCACCGACCGCTCACTGGTCACCTGGCAGTCGGGCACGGTGGTCTACACCGTCACCACCAACGCCGGCCCCTCGGTGGCCCAGCAGGTGGCCGACGAACTACCCCACGACGCGCCCGCCCCCACCGACCCCGTCAGCAGGTCCCTGTCGGGGCTGGCCCGACTCCTCGGTCTCGGCCCGCGCTGAGGCGGGTTCGGGCAATCAGGCTATGGTTTGACACGTGGACCTTGGCGTTGGTGAAATCGGGATGCTCCTCATCCTGGCCGTTCTCATGTTCGGCCCGGAGAAGATCCCGCCGTTGGCGCGCAAGGCTGCCAAGGTCATCCACTTCCTGCGTGGCATCGCCAATGACGCGACCAGCCAGCTGCGCAGTGAGCTCGGGCCCGAGTACGCCAACCTGAGCATCACCGACCTGAACCCCAAGACGTTCATCGCCAAGCACCTGCTGGGTGACCTGCAGGAGGACCTGAACGAGATCAAGGAAGACCTCGGCTCGATCAAGAAGGACTTCGAGGCCGAGGGCAAGGACCTCACCGAGATCGAGAAGGCGATCAAGAACACCGACGACGCCATGGCCACCGCCAGCAGGGCGGCGGCCACGGCCGGTAACTACTGGACCGCGGCGCCCTTCGACGCCGAGGCCACGTAGTTGTCGGTCCCGCTCAGGCGGGGTTGAGGTCCAGGCGGACCTTCTTCAGGTCGAAGTCGCGCGGGCGGGCGCTCACGGTCTGGGCGAGCGCGTACATCGCCTGGGCCGAGGAGCTCAGCGGGTGGCTGTCGACGATCGGGACGCCCTCGTCGCCACCGCGACGCAGGTCGACGTCCATCGGGATCTGCCCGACCAGCGGGACCTCGTAACCGAGCCGTTCGCTGAGCACCGCGGCCACCTTCTCACCGCCGCCGCTGCCGTAGAGCTCGACCTTGTGGGTCTCGTGGCAGTGCGGGCAGGTGGTCTCGAGCCACGACATGTTCTCGACGACGCCGATGACCTTCTGCTGCATGATGCCTGCCATGGTGCCTGCTCGTTCGGCGACCTCGGCCGCGGCATCCTGCGGGGTGGTCACCACCAGCACCCACGAGTTCGGGATCTTCTGGCCCAGGCTCATCGCCACGTCACCGGTGCCCGGCGGCAGGTCGAGGATCAGGTAGTCCAGGTCACCCCAGTACACGTCGGCCAGCAACTGGGTCAGTGCCCGGTCGAGGATCGGGCCACGCCAGGCGATCACCTGGTCGCGGCTCGGCTTGAGCATGCCGACGCTGATCACCTTCAGGTCACCCGCGGGCACCGGCATGATCATGTCGTCGACCGGGGTGGGGCGGGCATCGCCCAGGCCCAGCATGTCGGGAATGGAGTGGCCGTAGATGTCGGCGTCCAGCAGGCCGACCTTGTGGCCCTGCTTGGCCAGCGCGGTGGCCAGGTTCACGGTGACCGACGACTTGCCGACGCCACCCTTGCCGGAGGCGACCGCGATCACCTTGGTCAGGTTGCCGGGCTGGCCGAAGGGGATCTCGCGTTCCACGACGCCGCCACGCAGCAGGGTCCGCAGGGCCTTGCGCTCCTCGTCGTCCATCACGCCGAGGTCGACCTGCACCTCGGAGATGCCCTCGATGGCCGAGACGGCATTGGTCACCTCGAGCCGCAGCGGGCCCTTCAGCGGGCAGCCCTCGGTGGTCAGCTTCACGTGGACCCTGGCCCGACCGGCGTCGTCGACGTCGATGTCACCGACCATCCCCAGTTCGGTGATCGGTCGCTTGATCTCGGGGTCGTTCACCTCGTGGAGGGCGGCACGGATCTTGGGCAGCAGCGGATGCTCGGCAGTCATGGCTCATCTCTAGATCGGAATTTGCGTAGTTTCAACTTACTGGACAGGGGGAACCGCCCCGGCGGTGGGACCGGTCACGGTCGCGGTGACTCCTCGGCGCGCCGGTCGAGCTCGGCCAGCAGGTCCCGCAGTTCCTGGCGCATCTCGCTGCGGATGTAGTCGCGGGTGGCCAGGTCGTTGACGCTCATGCGCAGGCTGGCGATCTCGCGGGCCAGGAAGTCCATGTCGGCGCGTGACTGCTGGGCGACCCGGCGGTCCTCCTCGAGCCCCAACCGGTCGCGGGCCTCCTGACGGTTCTGCGCCAGCAGGATCAGCGGCGCCGAGTACGAGGCCTGCGTCGAGAAGGCGAGGTTCAGCAGGATGAACGGGTAGGGGTCCCACTTGAGCCCGAACAGGCCGACCACGTTGAAGGTGATCCAGACGACCACGAAGACGGTCATCCACAACAGGAAGGTGGGGGTGCCCATGAACCGGGCCACGAACTCGGCGAATCGTCCGAACCCCTCGGTGCCGAAGGACAGCCGGGGCAGCCGCCACGAGCGGCGTTCGATCGGCTGGTCGAGACCGACTTCGTTCCGGCGGGAATCAGCCATGGCTCACCTCGGTGGGATCGGTTCCGTCCATCTGCTCCCCGCGCCAGTCCTCGGGCAGCATGTGGTCGAGCACGTCGTCGACGGTGACCGCGCCGACCAGGCGCTGGTCCTCGTCGACGACCGGGGCCACGACCAGGTTGTAGGTGGCGAAGTAGCGGCTGACCTCGGCCAGGGTCTGCTCGGGGCTCATCGGCTCCAGCGAGGCATCCACCATGCCGGCGACCGTCGCGGACGGGGGTTCGCGCAGCAGCCGCTGCACGTGGACACCACCGATGTAGCGGCCCGAAGGCACGTCCAGCGGTGAGCGGCACACGAACACCATGGACGCCAGCGCGGGGGTCAGCTCTTCCTGGCGGACCTTGGCCAGGGCGTCGGCGACGGTGGCGTCGACGCCGAGGATCACGGGCTCGGGGGTCATCATGGCGCCGGCGGTCGACTCGTCGTAGATGAGCAGGCTGCGCACGTCCCGGGCCTCCTCGGGTTCCATGCGTTGCAGCAGGTCCTCGGCAAGCGCCTCGGGCAGTTCCCGGATCAGGTCGGCCGCGTCGTCGGGGTCCATCTCTTCGAGGACGTCGGCGGCCCGTTCGGTGTCCAGGGTCTGCAGCAGGCTGACCTGTTCGTCCTCGGGAAGTTCCTCCAGGGCCTCGGCTAACTGCTCGTCGTCGAGGGCATGGGCGATCTCGGCGCGCCGGGAGGGTGCCATGTCGTGCAACTCTCGGGCGACGTCGGCGGCCTTCATGTCCGACATCTGGGCGACCACCTGGCGGGTGTCCTGGTCGTCCGAACCGCTGATGGCCTGGCCCACCGTGCCCCAGTCCAGGGTGTAGGTGTGGCGGCGCCGGCCCAGCCGCAGGCCGGGGCCGCTGCGCGCGTCGGCCAGGGCGACCTCGTCCAGTTCCCATTCCAGGTTGCGCACCCGGCGCATCGAGACGTCCTGGATGACAGCCCGGGTGCCGTCGGGACGATCGATCAGTCGCCCGAACAGGTCATCGATCACCAGCGTCTCGGCGTCACGGCGGATGAACCGGCGGGTGTCGACCGCGCCGCTGATGGCGACCTGGGTCGGGTCGATGGCGTGCACCCTCACCATCGGGATGAAGATCCGTTTGCGGGCGAACAACTCCACGACCAGGCCGCGGCAGCGTGGTGAGCGGCGACCGGAGCGTTCCTGGACCACCACGTCTCGGACCTTGCCGACCGGGTCGCCGAAACCATCGAGCACGGGCATGCCCTGCAGGCGTGCGATGAAGACCGACGATGTGTTCACGGTGTGAATCTATTGCATGACCGGCCCCGCACCGGGGAGTCCACGTTGCCTAGGCTGGGGTGCATGTCAGCTCCACAGTCCCGCCCGGTTCGTGCCCGCCGCAGCGTGCTGGCAGTGCCCGGCTCCAGTGACCGATTCATTGCCAAGGCGAGGGGTGTGGCCGCCGACTGCATCTTCCTCGACCTCGAGGACGCGGTCGCCCCGGCCGAGAAGCAGGCCGCCCGCACCAAGATCGTCGACGCGCTGAACGCAGGCGAAGGCTGGGCGCCGCGCACCGTCACCGTCCGCGTGAACGACTGGACGACGCCGTGGACCACCCAGGACGTCTGGCAGGTGGTCACCGGTGCAGGCGCCCACATCGACGCCCTGGTGCTGCCCAAGGCCACCAGCGCCGACCAGGTGCGCGCCCTCGACCTGGTGGTGACACAGGCCGAGCAGGAGGCGGGGCTGCCCGTCGGCCGGATCGGGGTCGAGATCCAGGTCGAGGACGCCGCCGGCCTGCTGCACGTCGCCGAGATCGCCGCCGCCAGCCCCCGCAACGAGTCGCTGGTCTTCGGCCCGGGTGACTTCATGGCCTCGATGGGGATGGCCTCACTGTCGGTGGGGGCCGGGATCGAGGGCTACCCCGGTGACCACTTCCACCATGTGCTGTCCACGATCCTGGTGGCGGCCCGGGCCCACGGGCTGGCGGCCATCGACGGGCCCTACGTCGCGATCAAGGACCTGGACGGGTTCCGGGCCTCGGCGCGGCGGGCAGCGGCCCTGGGCTATGACGGCAAGTGGGCGATCCATCCGACCCAGATCGAGGTCGCCAACGAGGTCTTCAGCCCCGACCCGGCCAACCTTGAACGGGCCCGGCGCATCATCGCGGCCTACGCCGAGGCCACCCAACGCGCCCAGGGGGCGGTAGGTGCGATCGTGGTGGACGGTGAGATGGTCGACGAGGCGGGCGTGAAGCTCGCGCAGGCCACCTTGGCGCGCCAGTAGAGTGGCTGGCAGGTGGCCGGCCGCGGCCCCGTGGCGAAAGGCGAACCGTTGTCCATGCAGAACCCCGAACCCCAGGACCTGGGCAAGGCGTTGATGTTGGAGTTCCCCCAGTCGATCGCGGTCTACGACACCTACGCCGAGGCGCAGCAGGCCGTCGACTACCTGGCCGACCACGAGTTCCCGGTCAACCAGTTGGTCATCGTGGGCACCGACCTGAAGACCATCGAGCGGGTCATCGGACGAAAGACCTGGGGCAATGTGATGGTGCAGGGGGCCATGTCGGGCATCTTCATGGGTCTGCTGGTCGGCCTGATGCTGGGCATCTTCGTCCCCGGTGCCTGGGGCAGCATGCTGCTGGCCGGCCTGGCCTTCGGTGTGGCCTTCGGCATGATCAATGCCGCCATCTCCTACGGCATGAGCGGCGGCAAGCGTGACTTCAACTCGGTGCGCCAGACGGTGGCCAGCAAGTACGAGGTGCTCGGCGAGCACAAGGTCACCCAGCAGGCGCGCCAGATGCTGATGCAGGCACCCGGTGAGCGGCGCCGCCAGTTCCAGGGCGGCACCACCGGTGTGGTGCACACCCCCCTCGGCGGCGAGCAGCCGCCCGTCCAGCAGCAGACCCCGACCCAGCAGCCGCCGACCCAGCTGTGAACTTTCGTCCGCCCGGTGGGGCCGCGGCGTTCTGGGACGCCCGCTACGACCACCCGAACCACGTCTACGGCTACAAGCCCAACGATTTCCTTGCCCAGAACGAGATCCTGCTGCGACGCGGTTCGCGGGTGCTGTGCATCGGCGACGGTGAGGGACGCAACGGGGTCTGGCTGGCCGAACGCGGCCACCGGGTGACCACGGTCGACATCTCCGCGGTCGCCGTGGGCAAGGCGCGGGCACTGGCCGCCGAACGCGGTGTGCAGGTCGAGGCGCTGGTCGGTGACCTCGAGACGTGGGTGCACACTGAGGCCGCCCAGGGCCCCTGGGATGCGGTGGTCTCCATCTTCTGCCACCTGCCCGCCGACATCCGCGGCGGCATCAGCCAGGCGCTGGTGGGGTTGATGGCGCCGTCCGGCAAGCTGCTGCTGGAGGCCTACACCCCCGCCCAGCTGCAGCTGGGCACCGGCGGCCCATCCGAAGAGAGCGTGCTGCTCAACCGTGAGCGGGTGCAGCAGGACTGGGCCGGGCTGGTGCTCGACATCCACCTGGTCGAACGGCGGATCTTCGAGGGGATGGCCCACCAGGGCCTGTCCAGCGTGGTGCAGGTGCTGGGTCAGAAACCCTGACTCACAACCACTTGTTGCGCCGGAACAGCACCGCCAGCACCGCCATGATCAGGGCCATCGCGCCCAGGGTGATGAAGTAGCCCCAGTGGTAGTCCAGCTCGGGCATGTAGGTGAAGTTCATGCCGTAGATGGCCCCGACCAGGGTCGGCACCGCCAGGATCGCCACCGCCGCCGAGATCTTGCGCATGTCCTGGTTGTCCTTGACGCTCAACCGGGCCAGGCCGGCCTGCAAGAGGTTGGTCAGCACCTCGTCGAAGGAGGCGACCGCTTCACGGGCCTCGGTGTGGTGGTCGGAGACCTCACGGAAGTAGGCGCGCGCATCAGCAGGCACCAGGGGGATGTCCCGGCTGGCCAGCAGGGTCAGCGGCAGCGACAGCGGTGCCATCGAGCGACGGAACTCGATGACCTCACGCTTGAGCTGGTAGACCTTCGACAGGTCCGGGTTGCTGGTGGGTTCGAAGAGCTGTTCCTCGACCTCGTCGAGGTCCTCCTCGATCTCGGCGACCACCTGCAGGTAGTCGTCCACCACCCGGTCGAAGACCGAGTAGAGCACCACGTGCGGGCCGTCGGCCAGGAACTCGGGCCTCTGTTCGAGTTCGTGGCGCATCGTGCGCAGCGGCGACTGCTCCCCGCGGCGCACCGTCATGATGAAGTTCGGGCCCAGGAAGACCATGATCTGGCCGGTCGAGACGACCTCGGCGGCCTCGTCGACGTTGGCATGCTCGAGGTAGGCGACCGTGCTGAGCACGGCGAAGACGGTGTCGTCGAAGAACTCCAGCTTCGAGCGGGTGTGGCCCTCGACGGCATCCTCGATCGCCAGCGGGTGCAGGTGGAACTGGGTCGCGAAGTGCGTCATGTCCTCGTTGGTGGGGTCCTTCAACCCCAACCATACGAAACCATCCCCGACCTGCGCGCGGTCGGTGGCGTGCTGCAGGTCATCGGTGTCCTGCCGGACACCCTCGACGTACCAACCCCAGGCCACCACCGAGTCGGGCGTGGTCTCCCACTGGGGCAGTCGGCGGTTGACGGCCTGGTGGGTCGGCGCCTTCCGGACGACCATCAGGGCCGCTGTTCCAGCAGTGGGGCCATCCAGGCCTCGACCTCGTCGGGGTCACGCGGCAGCTTGTCGGACAGGATCCGGCAGCCGTCGGCGGTGATCACGATGTCGTCCTCGATGCGCACACCGATGCCCTTCAGCTCGTCGGGCACCAGCAGGTCGGTGGCCTTGAAGTACAGGCCGGGCTCGACGGTGATCACCATGCCCTCGCGGAGCACCCCCTCGCGGTACTGCTCGGCGCGGGCCTGGGCGCAGTCGTGCACGTCGAGGCCGAGGTGGTGGCTGGTGCCGTGCACCATCCAGCGGCGGTGCTGCCCACCGTCGGGGCCCAGCGACTCCTCGGCGGTGACCGGCAGCAGGCCCCATTCCTCGAGCCGGGTGGCGATCACCTTGATGGCCGCGGCGTGCACGTCCTTGAAGGTGGTGCCCGGGCGGGCGACCGCCAGCGCGGCCTGCTGGGCCTCGAGGACGACCTCGTAGACCTTCCGCTGGGCCGGTGAGAAGGTGCCGTTGACCGGCAGGGTGCGGGTGATGTCGGCGGTGTAGAGGCTGTCGAGCTCGACGCCGGCGTCCATCAGCAGCAGGTCGCCGTCATTGAGGTCGCCGTCGTTGCGCACCCAGTGCAGGGTGTTGGCGTGGTCGGCGCCCGCGGCGATGGTGTCGTAGCCCACGGCATTGCCGTGGTGGCGCGCGTACAGGCCGAAGATGCCCTCGACCCAACGTTCTCCGCGTCCCCGGCGCACGGCCTCGGGCAGGTCGCGGACGACGGCCTCGAATCCCTCGGCCGAGGCGTCGCAGGCCCGCTGCAGCTGCTCGACCTCGAAGGCGTCCTTGACCAGGCGCTGCTCGGAGGCGAACACGGCCAGCTCCTGGTCGCGCTGCTCATGGCCGGTGTGCCCGGCCTGCGCCCGCAGCGTGTCGACGGTGGCGCTGACCTGGGCGTCCACGTCGCGCAGCAGCCGCAGCTGGGTCGAGTCGAGGTTCTTGCCCAGGTGTTCGTCCAACTGGCTGATCGGGGCGCAGGGGATGCCGATCATCGCCGACATCTCGTCGAGCGACTCCCGCTGGCCGACCCACATCTCGCCGTAGCGGGCATCGGCGTAGAACTCGCGGTCGGTGCGCGGTGCTCGGGGGGTGAAGTACAGGGTCGCGACGTGGGTGCCGACCTGGTCGCCGACCTGCTCGCCCTGGTCGGCCGGTTCCAGGACCAGCACGGCATCGGGTTCCCGGTCTCCGCCGAGGCCCGAGTAGTAGGCGAAGGCGGTGTCCGGCCGGTAGGGGTAGTCAGTGTCGTTGGCGCGCACCTTCAACCCGCCCGCGGGCAGGACGATGCGGTCGTGCGGGAACGCGGCCCCCAGCGCCAGGCGGCGGGCAGGGGTCCAGGCGCTGGCCGGCAGCGGGTCGGGCAGGGTGTCGGGGTAGGGCGCCCAGCCGGTGGGGATGAAGTCGCGGAAGGCCTGCGAGAAGGGGTTCTGCCGGTTCGGCAGCTCCTCGGCGGGGGCCTGGTCGGCCTCGGGGGAGTCGGGCGGGGTGGCCTCGCTCATCGCGACTGCTCCTGTTCTGCTGGGGGCGGGGCGCTGCACGTGCCCCGGTCAGGGGACATCATAGGCTCGCCCGCATGAGTCCTACCGATCGGTTGTCCCTCGAGGCGCTGCCCGAACTGCTCGTCCGGCTCGGGGTCGACCCGCTCGACCGGGAGCCAATCAGCGTGATGGTGGCGCAGTTGCTGGCTGACCGGGCCGCCCGCGACGAGGTCGACCGGCTCGCCGCGGAACTGTTGCTCGCCGGGTTGGGACAGTGGGAGGACAGCTGGCAGCGCCCGGGGTTCGCCCCCTCGACCCCCGAGGACCGGTGGATGGAGGGCGGTCCGGCCTTGTGTGCGCTGCTGGCGACCGCCGCAGATGTGCACGACCACCACCGCTCGCGGGGCATCGACGCCGAGGTCAGCTGGGCGTCCTTGGCCGACCTCGGCCAACAGGTCACCAAGCACCGGCTGGTGCGTGGCTCCACGGGGTTGACCCAGGCCAACTGGCTGCGCAACGTGTGGGCCGGCGACTTCGTCCGCCTCGGACGACTGCAGTTCGAGCTGTACCGGGTCAGCTTCGACGACGCCCCGGGCCCGGTGCAGGTGCTCAACACCCACATCCCCGGGGACGGATCGATGGCGCCGGGCGCGGTGGGCGCCTCATTGGCGGCTGCGGCCGGGTTCTACCGGGAGCACTACGCCGACCAGCTCGACGACCTGGACGGCCGGGGCCCGGGGGTGGCGTGGATCTACTGCCAGTCGTGGCTGCTCGACCGGGAGCTCGCCGCCCTGCTGCCGAGCAGCAACATCGCCGACTTCGCCGAACGCTGGGAACCGGCCGGTGGCATCGACCACGACCGCGACGGCTACTACTTCGTGTTCAACATCGAGCCGGGGGCAGACGAGCAGCTGCCCGGCCGGCTCGACGAGTTGCCGCAGCGGACCTCCCTCGAACGCGCCCTGGTCGCACATTGGCGGGCCGGCAAGCACCTGCGCCAGGCCCGGGGGCGCATCCCTGCACGGTAGAGTCGGGTCCCACAAGTCCATCCGAGGAGGGTCCCATGAAGGCATCACCGGAAGACCAGCTGCGTCTTCTCGTCCTGGCCGACGCCGATGTCGCCATCGCCCGGGCCCGGCATCGGCGCGCCGAACTCCCCGAGGTGGCCCAGTTGCGCGAACTGGGCGCCCAGCGCAACGCGGTGACCGCCGAACTGGTGGCCGCCGAGACCCAGCTGGGCGATCTGGTCGCCGAACAGGAACAGCTCGAGGGTGACCTCGAACCCGCCCGCGCGCGGCTGGTGCGCAACCAGGGCAGGGTCGATGCCGGCGAGATCGGTGACCCGAAGGCCCTGCGTTCGATGCTGGAGGAGATCGAGCACCTCAAGGGACGCATCAGCAAGCTCGAGGACGCCGAACTCGACCTGATGCAGTCGATCGAGGACACCACCGCCGTGTGCGACGAGATCGCTGCCAGGCGAGGGGTCATCGACAATCAGGCCCGGGGCCTGATCGCCGCCCGCGACAGTGCCTTCGCCGAGATCGACGCGGAACTGGTCGAACTGGGCAACGACCGGCAGGCGCAGGCCGTGGTCGTCCCTGATGAGTTGCTGGCGATGTACGAGAAGATCGCGGCCCGCTGGGGCACCGGTGCGGCGAAGCTGACCGACGGACGCTGCATGGGCTGCCACGTGGAGGCGAACGCAGCTGATCTGCGCCAGTACTCCGCAGCCTCGCCCGATCAGGTCGTAAGGTGCGAGGAGTGCGGGCGCATCCTCGTCCGCTGAGCTGGTCCACGGAGGGACCGGTCTGCTGACGGAAGGACGTGCCCATGCCCGCTGTCGAGTTCCGGATCACCCCCGAACTGCCGGACCCGCTGCGGGCGGCATTCGAGGACCTGCGTGAGGAACTGTCGGTGCCCACTGAGTTCCCGGACGAGGTGCTGGCCGAGGTCGACCAGGTCGTGGCGCGGGGATTCGACCAGTCGCTGGGACATGTCGACCTGACCGACATCGCCTTCGTCACCATCGACCCGCCGGACTCGATGGACCTCGACCAGGCCATGCACATCGCCCGCACCGACGACGGCGGCTACCTGGTGCACTACGCGATCGCCGACGTGGCGGCCTGGCTGCCGGCCGGTGGCGCGATCGACGCCGAGACCCACCGCCGCGGGCAGACCTTCTATGCCCCGCACACCCGCTACCCGCTGCACCCGCCGACGCTCAGTGAAGGGGCCGCGAGCCTGCTCGCCGATGGCGTGGCCCGGCCCGCCCAGGTGTGGAGGATGCAGCTCGACCAGCCCGGTGAGATCGTCGATGCCACCGTGATCCGCGGGTTGGTGGCCAGCCGGGCGAAGCTCAACTACGCCGACGTGCAGGCCGACATCGACGCCGGCACCGCGATCGAGACCATGGTGCTGCTCAAGGAGGTCGGCCAGCTGCGCCAACGCGTCGAGGTCGAGCGCGGCGGTGTCAGCCTCAACCTGCCCGACCAGCAGGTCGAGGTCGACGACGACGGGGCCTGGCGGCTGTCGTACCGTGAGCCGCTGCCCAACGAGGACTGGAACGCGCAGATCTCGCTGATGACCGGGTTCAGCGCGGCCAGGATCATGCTCGATGCCGGGGTCGGGGTGCTGCGCACCCTGCCGCCGGCCAGCAAGCAGACGATCAACCTGCTGCGGAAGGTGGCCGCCTCGTTGAAGCTGCCGTGGCCCGACTCGATGGACTACGGCGACTTCGTCCGCTCGCTCGACCCCGGCCAACCGCAGGGCCAGGCCATGATGATGGCCTGCGTGCGGCTGTTCCGGGGCGCCGGGTACACGATCATCGAGCCCGGCCTGTCGGCTGACGAGACGGTGCACGGAGCGCTGGCCGCCCAGTACGCGCACGTGACCGCGCCGCTGCGCCGCCTGGTCGACCGGCATGTCGGTGAGATCTGCGTGGCGCTGTGCGCCGGGGACGAGGTGCCCGAGTGGGTGCTCTCGGCGCTGGACGAACTGCCGGACACCATGCGTGAGTCGGACCGCCGGGCCAAGGCCTTCGAGCGGGGCATCACCAACATGGTGGAGGCGTTGATCCTGCAGGACCGGGTGGGGGAGAAGTTCGAGGGCGTCGTGGTCAGCGTGGACGAGGGCGACCGCGACGAGGGCGTGATCTCACTGACCGACCCGGCCGTGGAGGCCCCGGTGAAGGGACGCGGGGTGGCGCTGGGTGAAGTGGTCACCGTGACCCTGAAGCGGGCCAGCGTCGCGGACGGCAAGGTCTCGTTCGTCACCCGCTAGGCTTGTTCCTTGGACGAGTCGGCCAGATGATCGCGGTCGCCACCCCCGGGTGGTGGCTGAGGAAAGTCCGGGCTCCACAGGGCAGGATGGTGGGTAACGCCCACCCGGGGTGACCCGCGGGCCAGTGCAACAGAAAGTAGACCGCCAACCCAGGTTGGTAAGGGTGAAACGGTGGTGTAAGAGACCACCAGCACGCCAGGTGACTGGCGTGGCTGGGTAAACCCCATCCGGAGCAAGACCAGACAGGGCGTGTTCGAGGGCTGCCCGCCCGAGCGTCCGGGTAGGTCGCACCGTGCGTGCACGGAAGGCCGTTGGCAACAACGGTCGCAGATAGATGATCATCCTTCGACAGAACCCGGCTTACAGGCCGGCTCGTCCCTCTTTATCGTGCTGACTAGGTGATTTGCTGGCCCTGGTGCGGGTGAGTCCGCACAGAGTCCGCAAGATTCGCGCTCGCGCGGATCGCGGCATCGATCGCGGTCCGTGTCTGGTCGTCGGAGTCCGGCCAGAGATGGCCGTACGTGTCGAGCGTCTCCTGCGCCGACTTGTGCCGCATGTTCGCCTGGACGGTCTTGACGGAGGCACCCGACGCGATCAGCACGGACGCGTAGTGGTGCCGCAACTGGTGGAAGACCACACCCTCGAGTTTCGCCACCGACACCGCCTTCGCCCAGACCGGGCCGAACGTGTTCCTGCGCAGCGGGGCGCCGCGCCCACCTCGGAAGATCAGCCCGTGGTCATCGACTGGATGGTGCTGGAGGTGCAGCGAGATCTCGTCGGCGACGGTCGACGGCAGCGGCACAGTCCCGATCGACGCGTCGGTCTTGGGAGGCCCGAAGATCGGCGCGCCGTCGCAATCGATACCGAGCAACTGGCGGTCGACCCGCACCGTTCGCCGCAGGAAGTCGACGCGGTCCACCGTCAGCCCGAACGCCTCGCCCTGGCGCAGGCCCGTGCCGCCAGCGAGGATTACCAACGCCCTCAGGTGGTCCGGCATCGCGTCGGCGATCGCCAGCATCTCGTCGGTCGTGACGAGCCTGATCCTGGTCTTCTCGACCTTCGGCACCTTGATCCCGATGCACGGCGTCTTCGCCAGCAGGTTGTTCATCACCGCCGACTTCATCACCGTGGCCACGTAGGAGTAGGTGACCTCGATCGTGGCGGGCGCGTAGGACTCCGCGAGCGTCGATACGAGCCCCTGGACGGTGTCCGGCCGGATGGCGTTCAGCGGCATGTCGCCGATGACCGGGTAGACCCTCCGCTTCAGCGCAACCTCGACGAGTGCCGCAGTGGACGGCCGGAACACCTGGACGGCGCGCCACTTCTCCGCGTACGCCTTGAACGTCGTCCGGGTGGCCTTGGGATCGACATAGGTGCCGGTGACCACGGACGCGGTGACCTCGTCGAGCCAGCGCTGCGCGTCGACCTTCCGCTGGAAGTGCCGTGCGTGTTCCTTGCCCGCCTGGTCTCGGTAGCGGGCCCGCCAGACGCCATCAGGCCTCTTCTGGATGCTGGCCATCGTCGTTCCCCTTCGCCTCGCACGTCGCCACCAGGTCCTCGAACACCCGGGTCACCTCCTGGAAGGATTCTTCGATTGAGCGGTCAACGTCGCCGTACCCACCGTCCAAGGACTCCATGATCAGGTAGATCTCGTGGGTCGCACGGGCTATCGGGATCGCCTTCTTGGCGACCGCGACGCTCTCCGCCGACAGCGTTCCTGGCAAAGCGGACAGCGTGGCCGCCAGTTCCTCGAGTGCGGGAGTGAGTTCGACGCCAGCGTCCTCGAGGTTGCCCGCTGCAATGTGGGCAGCTCGATCCAGCCGGTCAGCGGCGTACATGATCTCACGGTCGGTCGGCGTCGAGACGCCCGTCATGCTGGCGAGGTCTACCTGCATGTGCTCCGCGATGATGAACGCCTCGTTGAGCCGCACCGGCCGCTCCCCGCTCTCAACGCGTTGGACGGTCTGCTGGTGGAAGGGCAACCCCAACGCCTTGAGCGACCGCGCCAGGTCCGTCTGGGTCTCGCCGCGCGCCTCCCGTAGCCGCTTCATCTGCACACGGAAGTTCTGTTCCCAGATCCCGTAGGACTCGTCAACCATGTCCAGACCGTACAACGTTTTGTAGGTGGGCGTCAACGTGTTGCTTGCGAATACCGATGACGTGTGCCACGCTAGTTTGTAGATGGACACCCCGCTTGTGTTGTAAGGAGCATCGATGAACCCCGACCAGCCCACCGACATCCTGACGACCGACCAGGTCTCGACGATGACGAACATCCCCCCGGCCACGCTGCGCTACTGGCGACACATCGGCGAAGGCCCCAAGAGCTTCAAGCTCGGCCGGCGCAAGGTGATGTACCGCCGCGTCGACGTGCTCGCCTGGCTCGAGCAGCAGTACGCCAACGCCAGCTGACGACGTGCGAGGCCTCATGGAGGTACTTCCCCCTCGCGTGCAAACCCATCACAAAGGAAGTCTCATGCACGCAGTCCAGGCCAGCCCACACCGAGCAGCACCCGCGAGGTGCAACCCGTGACCGCCAAGCCCTCGATCGTCTACATCATCGGTGAACCCGATGACCAGTTCACCCGCGTGCCGAACGCATTGATCCGTGACCCCGAAGTCACGCCGCCAGCCATGCGGGTGATCCTCTGGTTCGCCTCGCAGGCACCAGGCCGCGCCGTCTACCTGACCAAGCTCGCCGAGGAAACCGGCCTCGCGCGCCGGACCATGCACCGCGCGCTCGCCGCCGCACTCGAGAGCCCGTACCTGACCCGCACGCCGACCGGCGGCCACGACACCCAGGGCAACGCCACCTACGTCTACACGGTCGACCTGACTGTCACGCGTGACACACGCGTGAGTCATGCCACCGATCCGGCTGAAGCACCGTGTGCCAAATCTAGCCACGGCCGTGTGCCAAATCTAGCCACTAAGAAGACCAATGCTTCCTTTAAAAGCATGCCCTCACCTGGCGGCGAGGGAGGCACGGCCACATCGCTGACGACCGTCGACAGGTGGTCACCCAAGCCGCGCCACTGGCGCAAGCTCGACGAGCTCGGCCTGGACCGTGGCGAGGTCCTCGACACCTTCGACGAGATGTTCCGCTGCGACGACGAGACCTGCAACCGCAAGCCGCGTTCAAGCAACTGGGACCCCAAGTTCTCGAAGTTCATCGAGATGTTCGCCGAGGGCCGCCACGAGATCGAGTTCAAGGCACACCACCACGACGACGAGGTTGCCGCCAGCACCCCGAAGAAGATGCCCGAGCCTGACCCGTGGCTCGCACCGATCGACCTGGACAAGGAGTGGGTCTCATGACCGTGGTCAACCTCGCCGCTGAACGTCGGCGTCGGCGTCCGCTGACGGCACTGCAAGCCGCGACCAACGTCGCCCAGCACCTGCTCGAGGATTCGCAGGACGTGCTGTTCATGGATGCCGAGTCGGTGCAGAACACGATGGTGCACCTGACCGACCTGCTCTACGAGATCGCCGAGGAAGAGCAGCACAGGGGGTACCGCCATGGCCGGTGATGACCTGGAAGACGCCGTCGCCGACCTGCTCATGCACCAGACGCTCGGACACGGTCGTACCCGCTGGATCGTCGCGCAACGTGAATCCGGCGGCTGGGATGTGGCCCTCGTCATCGATGGCGGCTACTCCGACCGGGCCGATGCCGACGAGGTTGCCGACTTCTGGGACGCCCTCGTCGACAAGGTGCTGGCTGCGCTGGAGGCAACCGCATGATGCGCCCCTGCCTCACCTGCGGCACCCTGGCCGACAGCACCTACTGCGCCGACCACCGGCCAGCTCCCCGTCCTCGTGCACGTGCCGACCTGGGGCGTGAGTCGTGGAAGCAACTGTCCAAGCGGGCACGGTCGATGCAGCCGTTCTGCTCGGCAACCGTTCGGCCTCCAGCGCCTGCAAGGTCCTCGTCCAGCGGAACGGGTCGGCGATCACCTCGGCGACCTGGTAATCACGACAGGCCTGCCGGACCGCTTCTTCGACCTCAGCGACCGGCACCCGGTAGCCGGGGTCACCCGGGGGCCGCTCCCACACCCCCAGGACATCGAAGTGCGGTTCGGTGTTGACGGTGGCCAGCAGCAGCGCGGTCGTGTCATCAGAGAAGCTGCCATCGAGGGCCACGACCACCCTGGCCCCGTGCGGGATCGACTCACCGGTCGACAACCCGGACCACACCCCCGCGGGCAGGAACCCGCCCTCGGTGTCGGTGGCCAACTGGCACAACCGGGCACGCCGGAACGTCGCCTCACGGGTCTTCGGCGGCAACAGCGCGGTGATGGCATCCTCATGCAAGAAATCACCCAACGCCGGATTCGCCAACTCCCAGCAATGGCGACAATCAGCCGGGTGGTCCTCGAAACCGGCGGCGGAGAACTCACGCCACCGCAGCGACCCATCGTCGGGGTTGTCGAACGCGTAGTCGCGCAGCGAGAGCAGCACCTGGTCGTCGAGGTTCGGCCCCGGCGTGCCAATCGCGACCAGCACCGAACGCTCACGCTTGCCCTGGGCGAGCTGCACCACCTCGAACAAGTCACGGTTCACCACCCCGGCCTCGTCGACAATCGCCAGCACGTAGTCGAGGCCCTCAGCAGCAGCAGCCGACGCCGGCATCACCGCCATCCCTGAGTCCGTCGCGGGCAGGTAGAGCCGGTCCTTGTACACCTGCACCCTGGCAGCCAGGTCCTCGTCGAGCTCCACCATGCGCCGGGCAGCACCGAACGCCAGACCGATTGCCGAGTTCCCGCACTCACCCAGCAGGTTGACCGCGGCCACCAGTGCCCTGTACTCGGCGGCGGTCAACGGCAGGCTGACCCACTCCGGTGACCCCCGCCTGGCTGCCCACATCGCCGCGGCGGTCGTCTCCGAGGACGCCCGCGGCATGCGGCTGGCCAAACGGTCCCGCTCACGCACCGCCCGCAAGATCGACCTCGCCGCCTGCGCGGTGATGGCCCATTCCCGTGCCACCTGGCACGCGACCCACAAGCGCAAGCACCGGACCTACTCATTCGCCTGATACACGACCCCTGGAGGGATACACCCATGACTGAACTGCTGCAGCGGATGCTGGCCAAGCTCGATGAGCCGCAGGCCCGCTACACCTCGCTGGAGGCCTACTACCACGGCACCCAGCCCATGGCCTACTTGAGCCCTGACGCCCGTACCGCGATCGGGAACCGGTTCGGCCGCATGGCCACGAACTTGCCCCGGCTGGCCGTCACCGCGCTGGCTGAGCGGCTGCGGATCACCGGCGTGGCCGGTGGCCCGCAGCTGTGGGCCGACTGGATCGCCAACGACCTCGACCAGCTGGCCGGCGTGGCCCACCGCGAGGCCCTCACCCTGGGCTCCTGCCCGGTGATCGTGTGGGCCGACGCCCAGGGCAACCCGCAGGTCAGTGTCGAGTCCGCGACCCAGGTCGCCGTCCTGCGTGACCCCGCCACCCGTGAGGTGGTCGCCGCCGTCAAGCGCTGGGAGGACGACCGGGCCACCCATGCAACCCTGTTCACCCCGACCGCCGTCACCAGGTACAGCTCGAACACCCCCGGCGCGACCACGACCGGGTTCACCATCACCGGCATGGTGCGCAACCCGTATGGCGTCGTGCCGGTCGTCGAGCTGCGCAACTCCGACCGGCTGCTCGGTCCCGGCGCATCCGAACTCGACGACCTGGTGCCGCTGGTCGATGCGCTGAACAAGTCCCTGGCTGACCTGATGGTCACCAGCGAGTTCTACGCCCGGCCGCGTCGGTGGGCGGTCGGTGTGGAGCCCGCCGAGGTCATCGACGAGTCGACCGGGGACGTGAGCGTGGTCAACCCGTTCCCCGACAGTGACCGGATGATGCTGTCGGAGTCTCCCGAGACCAAGTTCGGGCAACTGCCCGGGGCAGACCTCGGGGCCTACGAGGCGTCGGTGCGGGTGCTGCTGGGGCAGGTCATGGCCGTGAGCGCGCTGCCCGCGCACTACGTCGGTGTCCTGGCCGACCAGCCCGCCAGCGCCGACGCGCTCAGGGCTGCCGAGGCCAGCCTGACCGCCCGCGCCGAGTCCCGCCAGCAGATGTTCGGCCGCGCCTGGGAGAAGGTAGCCGCGCTGATGGTCGCCACCCGCACCGGGGCCGACCCCCGCAGCACCACCACGACGATCAAGTGGGCCGACGCCGCCACCCGGTCGGTCGCCCAGGAAGCCGACGCCGTCGTGAAGCTCGTGCAGGCCGGGATCCTGCCCCGCAGCCACGCGCTGCGAAAGCTCGGCTACACCGACGAACAGATCACCGCCATCACCAACGAGCTGACCACCACGAACCCGACCGGCAACACCAACTGAGAGAGGTAACCATCATGACCGACAACCCCACCCCCGTCGTCGATGAACCCGTCGACCCCGCACCCGACGCCGCCCAGGAACCCGCTGGGGGCGACCCGGACACCTTCCCCCGCGAGTACGTCCAGAAGCTGCGCCAGGAAGCCGCTGACGCCCGCGTGAAGGCCAAGAAGGCCGATGACTGGGCACGCGAGCTGTTCCACGCCCGCGTGAGCGCCACCGGCCTGCTGGCTGACCCCAGCGACCTCCCGTTCGACGAGGCCCTGCTGGACGACCATGCTGCGATGGAAGCCGCCATCGATGAACTGATCGGCCGCAAGCCCCACCTGGCCAGCCGCACCCCCCGCGGCGACGTCGGGCAGGGTGCCACCGGCGCGACCGGTGAGGTCTCGCTGGCCGACCTGCTGAAGGCGGGTGCAGCATGATTGGTCACATGCCTGAAGACGAGCGATCACTGCCCAAGTCGGTCTTGGAGTTCGCCGCTCACCTCGCGCAATGGGCGGCCGGCTACAACAACAGTCTGAAGTGGAACGAGGAGGCCAAGTTCAAGGCCGACTTGATGAACTCTCGCGCCATCTGGCGGGGCGTGGATGCTGGTGAGTTCGAAGACGCCCTCGTCGACGCTGGCCTGTCCGACAAGGACGCGGCGAAGCTGACCGGACATCTCCGGCGAGTCCAGTCGGGCAGGCGAGTGATTCCGCAGCAGAGCTACCGCGACTACACGTGGCCGCACGATACCCCCTAGGGGTATGTGCTACAGTGGGGGGTGTCGGTTGACCCGGCACCCCCGTTGTGGCCCTGGCGGCCAGCGTGACCATTCCGCTGCTAAATCCCCAGGAGGCCATCATGGCTGTTTCCACTTCCAACGCATCCGAGCTCACCGCCGAACAGGTCCAGAAGGTCCTCGTCAAGCCCCTTGAGGCTGCCTCGACGTTCCTGGCCACCGGTGTGCGGATCGTCGACACCGCGGGCCCGCTGCGCCTGCCCAAGCTCGGCACCGCCACCTCTCCCGGCTGGTTCGCCGAGAACGCACAGATCACCCCCGAGATCGACCCCGACTTCGACGAAATCGAGCTGCTGCCCTCGACGATCAAGTCGGTGAAGACCCTGACCCGGTTCTCGAACGAGCTGGCCCGGCAGTCGGTCATCGCCCTGGACGCCGCGCTGAAGGAGCGCCTCGTCAAGGACGTTGCTGACACCATCGACAAGCAGTTCTGGAGCGCCTCGAACGGGGCCACCAAGACCCTGCCCGAGGGCATCCTCAACTACGCCGGCCAGTCGGTCACCTCGGTGGGTACCCTGACCCTCGATCATCTGCTCGATGCAGAGGACAAGGCCCTGTCGGCCAACGTGAACCCCAGCAACCTGAAGTGGGCCATGACCAGCCGCGAGCTGACCAAGCTGCGCAAGATCAAGGAAGCCACCGGCAGCGCCAAGTACGTGCTGCAGCCCGACGCCACCCGCGCGGGCGGCTACTCGATCTTCGGTCACCCCGTGGTCGTCACCAACCGGATCCCCGACACCACCGGCACCCCGGACACCGGCAACATCATCCTGGCCGACTTCTCGCAGGTCGTCGTCGCCCGCGACATGGCACCCTCGGTGAAGTTGCTTGACCAGACCTTCGGCGACTACGACCAGCAGGCCCTGCGCGTCGTCGCCCGCTACGACGTCGCCCCGCTGAACGCGAACGCCATCGTCAAGCTCACCGGCATCACCATCTGAGGCCCACCATGAGCACCCAGCTCGACGCCGTGCAGGTCATCACCGCCATGGTGAAGGCCTACACGCGCGGCAACGGCTTCGACGCATTCGGCACCGTGCCGAACCCCGACCTCAGCGCCGTCATCACGATGGCATCGGCACGGCTGGCCGCCAACCCCGGCCAACTGCGCCGCACCGACACCAGCGGCCCGTTCACCCAGGTCCTCGACGGGTTCCAGGGCTGGACGCTAGCTGAACTCGCAGTGCTCAACCGCTACCGCGAGCGGGCACTGTAACCGGCGTCAACGGCACCCGGGCAGGGATCTTTGTCCTTCTCTGACCTGCCCGGACCGATGGCCCGAGAGCGTTTTCGTAGATGGGCGCACAGACCGGGCCAGCGCCAACAGCAAGACCCCCGGACCATCAGCAGGTCCGGGGGTCTTGCGCGTCAAGAGTCAGGCCGTCAGCGCCTCGGCTTCCCGGACAATCGCCACGATGTCGGAGCCCAGCGCCCTAGCAAGGTCGACCATGTCGGGCAGGAAGAAGCCGACCATGTCGCCGGCCTCCACGCTGGCAAGTCGTTCCTCGGTGGTGCCCAACTGCTCGGCAAGCTGGTGACGGGTGAGGCCCGCTGCCAGTCGGCGGTCCGCGATGACGCGGCCCAGGGCTGCGCAGAAGGGCTCGGTGGTGGTGGGTGTGGTGGTCATTTCGGTGGTTCCTTCCGGTAGATGTTTGAGACCGTCCGCGAGTCCGCAGAAAGTCCGCAGGACAGTTCAAAACTGCCCTACTTGCCCAACATCCCCAACTACTAAAACCGCTAGTCGTAGGGACATTGGGACGTTTCGCCTAGTCACCCGAGGGGCGATATTAGAACCCGGCTTACCGGCCGACTCGTCCTTCTTCCTCGCGTGCGCAGGCCCTTGTCCGCCCAGGCCCTTCGTCCGCCCAGGCCCCCGTCCCCCCAAATTCGGCGGATGCGCAGGTTTCTGCACGGAATCTTCGCTGCCAGTGAAGGAAGTGTGACGGAACCTGCGCAAGCGCGGACGAGGGGACTGGTCAAAACCTCAACTTTGGGCCCCCAAAGATCTTCGGTCTTCTGGCAGAACTTGTGAACGACCACACTTGGACGAGGGTCGACAGACCCCCGCCCCGGCGTGTGCCCGATGCCGTCCGGGGTCGTTCACCGGAAACACAGGAGGTTTGAACGTGTTGCGTTCAAAGGCCAGCCGCGCAGTCGCGGCCATCGCTACGACTCTCGCCGTGATGCTGACCGGATGTAGCGTCGACACCGGCGCGTCCTCCGACAACGGCTCCGAGCTCGCCGGTCAGACCCTGACCGTCACCGCCTTCGCCGGCGCCTGGAGCGAGACCTTCACCAAGGCCTTCGTCGAGCCCTTCGAGGCCCGCACCGGCGCCAAGGTCCAGTTCGTCCCCGGTGGTGGCGCCGAGTGGCTCACCAAGCTGCGCGCCGCCAACGGCGAGAACCCGCCCTACGACCTGATCGCGCTGACCCCTGACCTCAGTGGCCAGGCCGCCCGCGCCAACATCCTCGAGCCGCTCGACACCAGCAAGATCAGCAACTGGGACGAACTGAGCCCCGTGCTGGTCGAGCGTGCCGGTGTCGACGGCACCACCTTCGGCCTGCCGCTGACCACCGGCTCGACCGGACTGGCCTACCGCAAGGACCTGGTCCCCACCCCGCCGACCGACTGGTCCGACCTGTTCAAGCCCGAGTACTGCGGGCACGTCGGCCTGCCCCCGCTGACCTTCAACCCCGGCCTGGAACTGCTGGCCGGCCTGGCCAACGAGCAGGGTGGCACCCTCGGTGACGAGGCCGCCAACACCAAGGCCATGGAGTCCTTGGCCCAGCTGAAGGGCTGCGTCTCGACCTACCCGGCCGACTCCGGCGCCATGCAGACCGCCCTGCAGAACGGCGACGCCTGGATCGTCCCGTGGTGGGACGGGCGCGCCTTCGCCATGGAGCAGAACGGTGTCGACATCGGCTTCGTCTACCCCGAGTCGGGTCCCGTGGGCGCACTGACCTCGTACTACCTGGCCAAGGGGTCGACGAAGTCCGACCTGGCCTACGAGTTCCTCTCGGAGATGAGCAAGCCCGAGAACATGAAGGTCTTCGCCGAGGGCACCTGGTACGCGGCCTCGAACACCACCATTGAGTACAGCGAGGAGTTTGCTGCCCGCATCCAGTACGGCAACGACGTCTACGAGAAGTTCGCGTGGATCGACTACCCGACCGTGCTGCCCCAGATCACCGGGCTGCAGGAGGAGTGGAACGAGCTGTTCGCGTGAGCAAAGGCCACGTGGCAGTTCGTGATCTGACGGCCGGCTACGGTGACGTCACGATCCTCGACCTCGACCACCTGGACGTCCAGCCCGGGGAGTTCCTCTCCGTGCTGGGCCCCTCCGGGTGCGGCAAGACCACCCTGCTGAACGTCATCGCCGGTTTCGTCGATGCGCGCAGCGGGCAGGTCCTGGTCGACGGGCGTGACGTCACCGGTGAGCCGGCCCACAAGCGCGACCTCGGCCTGGTCTTCCAGAGCTACGCCCTGTTCCCGCACCTGAGCGTGGCGCAGAACGTCGCCTACGGACTGGATGTCCGCAAGACACCCAAGGACGAGGCCAAGCGTCGCGTCGCCGAGGTGCTCGAACTGGTCGACCTGGCCGCCTTCGCCGACCGCCGCCCGCGGCAGTTGTCCGGCGGCCAGCAGCAGCGCGTCGCGGTGGCCCGGGCCCTGGCCTACTCGCCCAGCGTCCTGCTGCTGGACGAGCCGCTGTCGAACCTGGACGCCAAGCTGCGCCGCCAGATGCAGTTCGAGCTGCGGCGCATCCAGAAGGCGATCGGCACCACGATGATCTTCGTCACCCACGACCAGGACGAGGCCCTCACCATGAGCGACCGGGTGGCCCTGCTCAACGGCGGCAAGATCGAACAGATCGGCACCCCCGAAGAGATCTACCGGCACCCCCGCACCGCCTTCGTCGCCGACTTCCTCGGCGCCGGCAACCTGGTCAGCGCCACGGTCACCGACGGACGAGCCGTCACCGCGACCGGGGCGACCCTGCCGGCCGTCCTGGACGGCCACAGCGGACCGGTCACCGTGGTGCTGCGCCGCGAGCACATCACCCTGGCCGACCCGGCCGACGCCCAGGACCCCGAGCACGGCGAGTTCCCGCTGGGCGAGGTCAGCATGCGCGCCTTCTCGGGCGGCACCTGGCACCTGCAGGTGCAGGTCGGCGACCCCGACCAGGGCGGCAAGACCTTCGCGGTCGAACTGGCCGACGCCGGCGCCGACCGCACCCCACCCCGGGAGGGTGAGACCGTGCGCCTCGTGTGGGACCCCGCCGCCGCGGTGGTGATCAGCGAGTGAAGCAGCCGATCCGCACCAAGCGCCGCCTGCTCGAGGCGCTTCCCCTGCTGCCGGCCGGGATCTTCCTGCTGGCGCTGTTCGTGGTGCCGCTGATCAGCCTGTTCCTGCTCAGCGTGCGCCCGGTCGACGGGTTCTACGAACCGCTGCCCGGGTTCAGCCTCGACAACTACCGCAACGTCTTCACCAGCAGCTACTTCTCCGACGCGCTGTGGTACACGATCCGGATGGCGGTCATCGTGACCGTGCTGTGCGCAGTGCTGGCCTTCCCGGTCGCCTGGGTGCTGTCCCGCTCGTCCTCGAAGGTGGTGCGGATGATCGCCACCATCGTGGTGGTCAGCCCGCTGCTGACCAGCGTGGTCGTCCGCTCGTTCGGGTGGCGCGCCCTGCTGTCGGCCGAAGGGCTGTTCAACGGCCTGCTGACCGGACTGGGGCTGGTCGAACGGCCCCTGAACCTGCTGTCGGGGCCGGTCACCGTGGTCGTGGTGGTCGTCCACGTGCTGCTGCCGTTCGCGGTGGTCACCCTGGCCACCTCACTCGGGCGCATCGACGACAACCTGCTGCGGGCCAGCGCCTCGATGGGCTCACGGCCCGTGCGCACCTTCGCCCGGGTGGTGCTGCCCCTGTCGGTACCCGGCCTGGTCAGCGGGGCAGTGATCGTCTTCTCACTGTCGATGGGCATCTACGTCACCCCGATGCTGGTGGGCGGCGCGAACCAGCCGTTGGCGGGCCTGCGGGTCTACGACCAGGCGATGCGGGTGTTCAACCACCCCGGCGCCGCCGCGCTCAGCTTCGTCCTGTTCGGCATCTCCCTGGTGGCGATCGCGCTGCTGAACGCCGCCGGCCGGGCCTGGGACAGGAGGATCCATGACTAGTCCCACCACCACCCGACCCAGCACCACCCGGCGGCGCCGGCCGATGCGCCAGTTCGGCGACGGCTGGGCCGTGCGGATCAGCGCCCTGGTCGTGCTGGTCTTCCTGGCGCTGCCGCTGGTGGCCCTGGTCGGCAGCTCGTTCAACCCGACGCCGCTGGTGCAGTTCCCGCCCTCGGGGTTCTCGCTGCGCTGGTACGAGTCGGTGCTGACCAGCAACGACTGGTTGGTCTCGATGCAGCTCTCGCTGGTCGTGGCGCTGCTGACCATCCCCACCGTGGTGGTGCTCGCCACCCTGGCTGCCTACGGCCTGTTCCGCGGACGACCCAAGCCGGTGCTGACCAGCTTCTTCATGTCCCCGCTGATCGTCTCGGAAGTGATGATCGGACTGGGGCTGCTGACCTACCTGCAGGGCACCGGCACGCTGAACAGCATCACCGGCCTGTGGCTCGCGCACACCCTGGTCACCATGCCGTTCGCGATCCGCACCGTCTCGATCAGCGTGCAGGGCCTCGACCCGATGCTGGAACGGGCGGGGCAGAGCCTCGGCGCCGGCCCGCTGCGGGTCTTCTTCACCGTCACGCTGCCGCAGCTGCGCCCGGGCATCGTCGCCGGCGGCATCTTCGCCGGGGTGCTGTCCCTGGGTGAGGTCGCGGTCTCGACGTTCGTGACCGGCCCCAACACCACCACCGTGCCGCTGCGGATCATGTCTGCGGTCCAGTTCGAACTCGACCCCTCCTCGGCAGCCGTCTCGACGCTGCTGATGCTCTTCAGCATCGCCGTGATGGTGCTGCTGTCGAAGTGGGTCGACCTGTCCAAGGCATTCTGAAAGGCACACCATGGTTGCGTACCGGATTGGGATCGACGTCGGGGGTACCTTCACCGACTTCGTCGCGGTGCCGGACGACGGCTCGTCCATCCTGCGGCACAAGGTCCCCAGCACCCCCACGGACCCGGCGCGGGCCGTGGGGGAGGGCATGGCCGACCTGCTCGGGATGCTCGACGGCGCCACCATCAGCAGCGTCACCCACGGCACCACCATCGGCCTGAACGCGATCATCCAGCGTCGCGGCGGCAAGGTGGTGCTGGTGGTCACCGAGGGGTTCGCCGACCTGCTCGAGATCGGCCGCTCCCGGATGCCCAACTCGTTCAACCTGCACGCCGTGGGCCAGCAGCCGTTGGTGCGCCGCGACAGTGTGCTGCAGTTGGGTTCCCGCCTCGACCCGGCCGGCAACGTGGTCGACCCGGCCACCGACGACGAGGTGGCGGCCACCGCGGCCCGCATAGTCGAGCAGGCCCCCGAGACCGTGGTGCTGAACCTGGTCAACGGCTATGCCAACCCCGACTACGAGCAGCAGGTCGCCGACCGGCTGGCGGCGGCCATCAGCGGCCTCGGCAGCAGCATCGAGGTCATCTCGGCGGCCGCGCTGTGGCCCGAGATCCGCGAGTACGAACGATGCCTGGTCGCGGTGATGGGCGCCCACATCCACGGCATCGTCAAGCGCTACCTCGAGAACCTGCAGCGCCGCCTCGCCGAGCAGGGGGTCACCGCGCCGCTGTTCATCTCCGCCTCCAACGGCGGGACGCTGTCGGTCGAGTCGGCGATCGCCCAGCCGCTCGACACGATCCTGTCGGGGCCCGCGTCCGGGGTGACCTCGGCGCAGCTGCACTACCCCGGTGAGAACCTGATCACCTTCGACATGGGTGGCACCAGCAGCGACATCTCGATCATCGTCGAGGGACGAAGCAGGCTGTCGACGACCAACGAGGTCGGTGGCCTGGCGTTGATGCTGCCGGTCGTCGACGTCTCGGCCATCGGCGCCGGTGGTGGGTCGGTGATCTGGGCAGACCTGTCCACCGACCAGCCCGTGCTGCAGGTGGGCCCCGAATCGGTCGGCGCCTCCCCGGGCCCGGCCAGCTACGGCCAGGGGGGTGATCGCGCCGCGATCACCGACGCCTACCTCGCCACCGGGATGATCGACCCGGCCGGGTTCCTCGGCGGCACCATGCCGCTGGACGCCGACCTGGCCACCGCTGCCCTGGCCGAGGCCACCCACCAGCTGGGCGTTGACACCGATGATGCGGCCGGTTGGGCGGCCGGGACCGCGCTGCGGCTGACCACCGCCCAGATGGCGACCGAACTGCAGAAGCTGCTCGCCGAACGAGCCCTCGACGCACCCGACTTCACCCTGGTGCCGTTCGGGGGTGCCGGGCCCACCCACGCCGCGCTGCTGGCCGACGAACTGGGCATCACCCGACTGATCGTCCCCGATGCGGCGGCCACCTACTGCGCGTTGGGAGCGGCCCTGGCACCGCTGCGCCGCGACTTCGTCCACAGCGTGCGCACCCTGCTCGACGACCAGACCGTCGCCAACCTGCGCTCGGCGGGTGGTCGCATCATCGCCGAGGGACGCGAGTGGCTCGCCGCCAACGGCGACAACCCGGACGAGGGGCTGGTCGAGGTGGTCCTCGACATGCGCTACCCCGGGCAGGCCTATGAGCTGTCCATCGAACTGGGGCGCTTCGGGCTGGCCGACCTGGCCGATGCCGCCGAGGTGGTCGAGGCGGGGCGCATCCGTGAGGCGTTCAACGCCGAGCACCAACTGCGCTACGACTTCGTCCACGCCTCGTCGGCGCTCGAGGTGGGCACCCTGCGGATGGCGATCATCGGTCGGACGATCCCGCTGGCCGCACCCGCCCACGACGCCGAGGGGCACCAGCCCGCCCCCCGGGCCAGACGGCGGCTCAACCACCGCGGCACCTGGGTCGAGGCCGAGGTCCACGACTACGCCGACCTCGCCGTGGGGGCGACCACCACCGGCCCGGCGGTCATCGAACACAGCGACACCACCATCGTCGTCCCCCCGCAGTGGGCGTTGCGCCGGCTGCCCAACCGCGACCTCGAACTCGTCAAGGAGGCCTCGCTGTGACCGCGACCACCGACCTGCAGATCCTCGGCGCGAAGCTGGCTGCGCTGACCGAAGAGATGTGCCTGACCCTGCAGCGCACCTCCCGCAGCCTCTACGTCAAGGAGACCGCCGACTTCGTCTGCGCCATCGCCGACCGCGACGGCACCTTCATCGCCTACCCGAACGCGATGGGTGTCTCCGGTTTCGTCGGCCTCAACATCGCCACCGCCGTCGCCCGGGTGCACGAACGTGACCCGCTGCAGCCCGGTGACGTGATCATCACCAACGACCCGTTCACCACCGGTGGGCTGTCGACCCACCTGCCCGACATCCAGATGATCGAGCCCTACTTCGTCGACGGTGAGATCGTCGCCTACGGCTGGGCCTTCGTCCACATCTCCGACATCGGCGGGCGGGTGCCCTCGTCGGTGAGCCCGTTCAACACCAGCATCTTCGCCGAGGGCCTGCAGATCCCGCCGGTCAAGTACGTCCGCGGTGGGCAGGTCGTGGCTGATGTCAGCGAGCTGCTGCAACGCAACACCCGCACCCCCGACGCCAACGAGGGCGACTTCCAGGCGATGCTCGGGGCGCTGGCGACCGGACGCCGGCGCGTGGTCGAACTCGCCACCAATGCCGGCACCGAGGTGTTCCACGAGGCCTCGGCCTACCTGCTCGACCGGGCCGCCGCGAAGTCCGAGGCCGCCCTGCGCAGCCTCGGCAACGGCTCCTACCGGGCCATCGACTACCTCGACAGCGACGCCTTCAGCCGCGTCCCGGTGCGAATCAGCATCACCGTCACCCTCACCGACGGACGACTGGTCGTCGACTTCGAGGGCACCGACCCGCAGGTGGAGGCCGCGCTCAACATCGCCAGCTTCGGCACCACCCACGCCTGGCTGACCACCCGCATCCTGGGCCTGGTGATGACCCTCGACCCGACGATGCCGCTCAACGGTGGGCTGATGCGTCCGGTCACCCTGCTCGCCCCGAAGGGGTCGATCGTGCATGCCGAGTACCCGGCCGCGACCGGGGTGCGGCACGCCGCCGCCAGCCGGGTGAACGACGTGCTCTCGGCGGCGCTGATCCAGGTCGCCCCCGAAACGCTGCCGGCGGCCAGCAGCGGCCTGGTCGTCCCCGTGGTGGTGGCCGAGACCCGAGGTGACCGTGAGCACGTCCAGGTCGTGGAACCCATGGTCGGCGGCACCGGTGCCCGGTTGGGCGCCGATGGTGTCGACGGGCGCGACTCGGGCATCTCCAACCTGGCCAACAACCCCGTCGAAACGGTCGAGTCGGAGGTCTGCGTCCGGGTGCTGCGGTACGCGCTGCGGCCCGACTCCGGTGGGCCGGGGCGGTGGCGCGGAGGCACCGGGCTGGCGCTGACCTTCGAGGCGCTGCGGCCCTGTTCGCTGCTGGCCCGAGGCATGGAACGGGTCAGCTTCCGGCCCTGGGGCTACGCCGGTGGCCAGCCCGGCATGCCCACCCGCATGATCATCAACGAGGGCACCGACCGGGAACAGCGGCCCTCGATCGTCGACATCATCGCGCTGGAGCCCGGTGACACCGTCACCCTGCTGACCTCGGGGGCCGGTGGCTACGGCCACCCCTTCGAGCGGGACGTTGCCGCGGTGCGTGAGGACGTGGCCCGCGGCAAGGTCAGCGTGGCGGCCGCCGCCCACGACTACGGGGTGGTCATCAGCGCCGACGGGTCGGTCGACCTGGCCGCCACCGACGACCTGCGCCGCTCACCGAACTGCCCCCACGGGGAGTCCGGGCCCGAACGGGAACGCTTCGACGCGGTCTTCGCCGCCCCCGTCTGGGACCGGATGGTCGCCGGCCTGTTCAACGGCAGCCAGGTTGGGCGCAACGCCCGCAAGGTCGCCCTGGTCGAGCAGGTGCTGGCCACGCTGCCGGAGGGTTTCCCCCGCGCCGAGGCCGGCCAGGCCGAACTCAGCGCCGCCGCGAAACTGTTCCAAACCCTGGTCGATCGGCAGGAGGCCTGATGAGCTGGACTGCACGTTCCCGCTTCCAGGCCGTGCTGGCCGGCGAACTGGCCGACCGGGCGCCGGTCACCGCGTGGCGCCACCACCGCGACAGCGAGTACCCCGGTGGGCCGCTGGCCCAGTGGACCGCCGACTTCGCCCACCGCTGGGAATGGGACTGGATCAAGCTCAACCCGCGCGCCACCTACTACGCCGAGGTCTGGGGCAACCAGTACCGCACCGGCGACTACGAGACCCGCGACATCCCCCGGCAGGTCGGGGTCGCGATCAACTCCCTCGACGACCTCGCCGCGGTGGGCGTGCGCAGCGACTCGCCCGTGCTGGCCGAACAGGTGGCGCTGGTGCGTGACACGGTCGCGCTGGCCCCCGACCTGCCGGTCGCGCAGACCCTGTTCTCGCCGCTCAGCACCCTGGTGCAGGCGGCCGGGTTGAGCTACTACGCCGGGAAACCCGTCTTCGGGGCCACCGGTGAGCTCGACCTGGACGGGTTGCTGCACGGTGACCCGGCGCTGACCCATCGGGCGCTGCGGGCCATCACCGACACCTACGTGGGCTACCTCGCCGAGTTGCGCGCGGCCGGCGCCGAAACGCTGTTCTATGCGGTGACCGGCACCCTGAACCCGGCGATCACCACCGAGGACGACTTCGCCGAGTTCTCCGAACCCTACGACCGGGAACTGCTGGCCGCCGCCGGTGACCTGCCGGTGGTCGTGCACACCTGCGGGGAGCACTCCCGGGTCGAACGCCTGACCGACTGGGGTGCCGCGCTCAGCTGGGACCAGATGCTGCCCGGCAACCCCGGCCTGGCCGACCTCGACGCCACCGTGGTGGTGGGTGGGGTCGACCACCGGGAGTTCACCTCCCCGGACACCATCGCGGCCCAGGCGCGGGCCGCTGCCGAGCTCGGACGACAGCGTCCGGTGCTGGTTGCGCCCACCTGCAGCATCCTGTCGGCGCACGCCACCGAGGCCGGGCTGGCAGCATTGAGGGCATGACCGACGACCCGGCTTCGCTCGACCCCAAGCTGGTGCTGACCTTCCGTGAGGTTGCCCGGATGGGTTCGATCTCGGCTGCCGCCCGCAAACTCGGCTGGACCCAGCCGGCACTGGGGCAGCAGTTGCGGCGCCTCGAGAAGGAGGCCGGCACCGCCCTGGTGCGCCGCCACGCCCGCGGCATCACCCTCACCCCGGCCGGTGAGGTGCTGCTCGGTCACGCCGATGCGATCGCCGGGCGGCTGCTGGTCGCCCGGGCGGCGCTGCGTGACACGGTGCGTCGGCGCTCGACCCGGCTGAGTGTGGCCAGCTTCCCCAGCGGGTCGTCGGCCTTGGTGGCGCCGGCGGTGGCGGCCCTGGCGGCCGCGGTGCCCGACCTGGACGTGCGGGTCATCGACATGGAACCCCCAGTCGCGGTGGAGGCCCTGTCGGAGGGGCAGGTCGACGCGGCGCTGGTCTTCGAACACCAGGAGGACGACCACTACCTCGGCGGGACGGGGCAGTTGCGCCGCCGACTGCTCGGGCGTGACCCGCTGCTGGTGGCCATGCCCGCTGACCACCGACTGGCGCTTGGCGCGGTCGGTGAGGGCAGCGAGCCCGAGTCGTCCCACCTTGATGCGCCGGAGCTGGAGGCCCCGGCGCTGGAGGCCTCGGAGCTGGCCGGTGAAACGTGGATCTCGGGCTGCGTGTGGTGCCAGTCGAACCTGACCGACTACGGCCAGCGGCACGGGTTCACCCCGGTGATCCGGCACACCTCGGAGGACCAGCTGGTCGTGCAGCAGTTGGTCGGCTCCGGCCTGGGCCTGGCGCTGGCCTCACAGATGACGCTGCGGACCTACCAACGCCCGGGGGTGGTGGCTCGTCCGCTGGTGGACCCACCGCTGCGCACGGTCAGCCTGGTCACCCACCAGCACGACGCCCGCCGCGTGCTCGGACGACTGGCCTCGGAGATCTCCCTGACCGCCCGCCGCTCGGGCCTGCTGGAAGCCTGAGCCCAGGCCCCCGTCGTCCGGTCAGACGCCCCCGTCGTCCGCGCTTGCGCAGGTTCCGTCACGGTTCCATTGCTGGTGGTGAAGTTTCAGGGCAGGAACCTGCGCATCCGGCGGACTTACCGGGCGGTCATGTACCCCTCCATCGGCACGGTCAGCACCTCGGCGCCCTCGGGGGTGACCACGATGGTCTGCTCGAACTGGGCGACGCGGGAGCGGTCCTTGGTGACCACCGTCCAGCCGTCGTCCCACTGCTCGTTCGCGGCCGACCCCAGCGCCAGCATCGGCTCGATGGTGAAGGTCATGCCGACCTCGATGGGGGTGTCCAGCCGCGGCTCGTCATAGTGCAGGATCACCAGCCCGGAATGGAACGCGGTGTGCACACCGTGGCCGGTGTACTCCCGCACGACGCCGTAGTTGAACCGGTTCGCGTAGCTCTCGATCACCCTTCCGATCACCGACAGCGGACGACCCGGCCGCACTGCCTTGATGGCCCGGTTCATCGCCTCTTCGGTGCGATCGGTCAGCAGCTTGGACTCCTCGTCGACGTCACCGCAGTAGAAGGTGCCGCAGTTGTCGCCGTGCACACCGTTCTTGAAGGCGGTGACGTCGATCTTGACCAGGTCACCGTCCTCGAGTGGGCGCCCATCGGGGATGCCGTGGCAGATCACCTCGTTGACGCTGGTGCAGCAGGCCTTTGGGAACCCGCGGTAGCCCAGGGACGAGGGGTAGGCGCCGTGGTCGAGCATGAACTCATGGGCCACCTTGTCGAGGTCGTCGGTCGTGACCCCCGGTGCGATCGCCTTGGCGGCCTCGTGCATCGCCTGGCAGGCAATGGCCGACGACTCGCGCATCAGCTCGATGGTCTCTTCGCTCTGCACGTGGCTGCCCAGGTACGGGTCCGGTGCGCGCTTGCCGACATAGTGCGGCCGCGGGATCGAGGCGGGGACCGGACGAAGCGGGCTGACGGGGTACGGCTTGATGACGCTGCTCACCCGGGTCATTGTATTAGGCTGTCCGAGCATGAGCACCGACCACGACAACGAGTGGTACTACTGCCTCAAGCACCACGCCGTCGAACCCTACGCCGCCTGCAAGGCCGGCGACCGACTCGGTCCCTATGCCAGCCAGGCCGAGGCCCAGGCCGCCCTCGAACACGTCGCCGACCGCAACGAACAGTGGGACACCGACCCCCGGTTCAACGACCCGGACGAGGACGAGGACGACGACGAGGAGAAGGTCGAGGGGGCCTGGGGCCCCTTCCGGTTCTGAGCGGCGGCCACCCCCTCAACCGGCGAACTCCAGCGTCTTCTCGGCCGCCTCAACCTCGGCGATGTTGCCGGGGTTGGCGATGGTGGCCGCCGACACGAAGAACGACAACTGCGCGTCGTGCCCGGTGTCGACGACGATGACGGTCACCCGGTCACCGCGCACATTGGCCGGGACCGCCACGTAGATCTCGGTGACCATCCGGTGTCCCGGCAAGCCGTCGATGGTGATCGGCTCACTGATCAGGGTGTTGTGGCCGGTGTAGGTCGAGAAGTAGCTCGACGAGGCCAGGCACTGGGTCATCGCATTCGCCGAGGCGGCCGGGTCGGTGAAGCCGTCCGACTTCAGTAGCGCTCCCACCGCCAGGTTGGAATGCCAGCCGAACTGGATCTGGCGGGACTCGGCCGAGACGTCATGGGTGAACGGCATGTAGAAGCCACCCTGGGTCCAGCCCTGCGACTCGAAACTCAGCTGGCCCCCGACCCGGCGGTTCCCGTCGCGCCGGTCGCCGTAGTCGCCGCCACTGGAGGGGCAGTCCACCCGGGTCGCGCCGGACGGGTCGGTGGTCGAGGGGGTCGGGGTGGGCGTCGGGGTGGAGGTCTCGTCCCAGGCGCTGATGGTGGGCTCTGCCGAGTTGGTGTCCTCGGGGAAGGCGGCCCGGTTGCCGCCGGGGCGCACCAGCAACCAGACCAGCAGGCTGATGGCGACGACCGCGACGATGGCCACGAGCAGTCCGGCTCGTCCTCCCTTGCCGCCCTGGCCGGGGTCGGGCTGGGCGGCATGCTCGGCCGCCATGACGTCACTGGTCCAGGCGTTGCCGTCGAAGTAGCGAACCTGCCCCGGCGTGCCCGATGGGTCGGGGTACCACCCTGCGCTGGCCATGGGACGAGTGTAGGTCCCGCGCGGCCCAGGGTGCCCCGGGCTCAGGCGCGCACCTGCAGGCCCTCGACGGCGGTGTTGACCAGCTGGTTGCGTTCGGCATCACCGATCGGGGCCTCCCCGCAGAAGACCGCGAAGCGTCCCTCACGACCGACGTCGAGCACGATGATGGTGACCACGTCACCGGGCACCGGCTCACCGTTGACGTGCACCTCGGACACCAGCTTCCAGCCGTCCTTGCCGTCGATGGTGATCGCCTCACTGAGCAGGTCGGTGCGGTTGACGAAGCTGCGGTAGTAGTACGAGCTGGCCATGCACTGCATCAGCTGGTTGGTGGCGACCTGGGGGCTGGGGAAGACCTCGCGGTCGATCTCGCCGACGACGGCGATGGCCACCCAACCGGGGGTGACGGTGTTGCGTTGGCCGGCCCGGTCGGTGGCCCAGTCCAGGCCCCAGCCGCGGCTGTTCTCCCAGCCCGGGATCTCGGGGTAGGCCAGCCCGCCGCCGGTGTAGTAGCCGCCCGAGGGTTGGCCGGGGGCACGGTCGAAGGTGTCCTCGGGGCAGGCGGCCGGCGCGCCGCCGGTGTTGGTCGGGTCGTCACTCGGGGTGGGTGGGTTGGACGAGGGCGTGGAGGTTTCGTCCCAGGCCGAGATCGTGGGTTCGGCCGAGTTCGTGTCCTCGGGGAAGGTGTCCCCGCCGCCGGGGCGCAGCCACAACCACACCACCAGGCTGATCGCCAGCACGGCGGCGATCGCGACCAGCAGCCCGGCCCGACCACCCCCGCCGCCGCCCTCGTCGCCGCCCTCGTCGCCGCCACCGGCGGGGCCGGCACCGGTCGGCGCGGGCCGCACGTCACTGGTCCAGGCGGCGCCGTCGAAGTAGCGCACCTGGCCGTCGCGGCCAGACGGATCGGGGTACCAGCCTGCCTTCGCCATGCCGACGAGTGTAGGTCGCCGGCGGGGCGCGGCCCCACCCTGCTGTAACAGGTTTGAAACACACGGTTGGCAGACTGTGCACATGGATCGCCAGACAGAGTTCGTCCTGCGCTCAATGGAGGAGCGCGACGTCCGATTCGTGAGGCTCTGGTTCACCGATGTGCTGGGCTCGTTGAAGTCCGTCGCCATCGCTCCGGCCGAAATCGAGGGGGCGTTCGCCGAGGGCGTCGGTTTTGACGGTTCCGCGATCGAGGGCTATGCCCGGGTCTACGAGTCCGACATGGTGGCCCGGCCCGATGCCAGCACGTTCCAGTTGCTGCCCTGGCGCCAGCAGCGGCGCGGCACTGCCCGCATGTTCTGCGACATCACGCTCCCGGACGGCTCGGTCAGCATGGCCGACCCCCGCGGGGTGCTGAAGCGTGCGATGGCGAAGGCCGCCGACATGGGCTTCACCTTCTACACCCACCCCGAGATCGAGTTCTTCCTGCTCGAACCCCAGCCCCGCGGCGCGGATCCGGTGCCGCTCGACTACGGCGGCTACTTCGACCACACCACCCTGGGGCAGGGCACCGACTTCCGCCGCGACACCATCGAGATGCTCGAAACCATGGGCATCTCGGTCGAGTACAGCCACCACGAGGGCGCCCCGGGGCAGCACGAGATCGACCTGCGCTACGCCGATGCGCTGACCATGGCCGACAACATCATGACCTTCCGGGTCGTGGTCAAGGAGGTCGCGGTCGGCAAGGGCATCCAGGCGACGTTCATGCCCAAGCCGTTCACCGAGTACGCCGGTTCGGGCATGCACACCCACGTCTCGCTGTTCGAGGGCGACACCAACGCCTTCTACGACGCCACCCACGAGGCGCGGCTGTCGAAGGTCGGGCGCCACTTCGTCGCCGGGGTGCTCAAGCACGCCCGCGAGATCACCGCGATCACCAACCAGTGGGTCAACTCCTACAAGCGGCTGGTCGACGGAGGTGAGGCCCCCGCCTACGTCTGCTGGGGCCGCAACAACCGTTCCGCGCTGGTGCGGGTGCCGATGTTCGGCATCGACAAGTCGTCCTCGGCGCGCGTCGAGATCCGCTCGCTCGACTCGGCCGCCAACCCCTACCTGGCCTACGCGGTGATCCTGCGCGCCGGCCTGGCCGGCATCGAGGGTGAGTACGAACTGCCGGACGAGGCCGACAACGACGTCTGGGCGCTCTCGGCCCGCCAGCGCAAGGCGCTGGGCATCGAGGAACTGCCCCGCAACCTGGACGAGGCCATCCGCGCCATGGAGGGCTCCGAACTGGTGGCCGACACCCTGGGCGAGCACCTGTTCGAGCATTTCCTGGTCAACAAGCGGGCCGAGTTCGACGAGTACCGCGCCCAGGTCACGCCCTTCGAACTGAAGCGCTACCTGCCGACGCTGTGAGTCCCGCGACCACTCCGGTGGTGCTGCTCGCACTGGACGACGACATCTTCGATGCCTTCCTGACCCCCGAGGCCCTGGGCAGGCTGGCCGGGCAGGCCCGCGTCGCCCGCGCCGGTGCGCAGGACTGGACCGGGCACCCCGACCTGGCCGAGGCCCGCGTGGTCGTCACGGGCTGGGGGAGTGCCCGGCTCGACCCTGAGGTGTTCGCCCGCGCCCCCCGGCTGACGGCGCTGGTGCACACCGCCGGCACCGTCAAGGCGGTGCTCGACCCGAGCGCCTGGCACCGTCCGGGTTTTGTCGTCTCGAGCCAGGTCGAGGCCAATGCCGCCCCGGTGGCCGCCCACACCGCCGCCCTGGTCGTCCTCGCCCTGCGGGGAACGCTCGGGCTGCGCGAACGCTACCGGCGTGACCGCCGCGACCTGTTCACCCGGCGGGGATGGGTCACCGACCCGAGCCGCGGCCTGGCCGGGCGCAGCGTCGGCATCCTGTCCGCCTCCCGGATCGGCCGTGAGGTCATCGAACTGCTGCGCCCCCACCCGGTGCAGGTGCTGCTGTACGACCCCTACGTCAGCCCGGCCGAGGCCGAGGCGCTGGGCGTCACCTGGGTGGCCTCGCTCACCGAGCTGGCGGAGCGCAGCGACGTGTTCAGCATCCACGCCCCCTGGCTGCCCGAGACCGAGGGCATGGTTGACGCCGAGGTACTGGCCGCGCTGCACGACGACGCGACCGTGGTGAACACCGCCCGCGGGGCGATCGTCGACGAGGCCGCGCTGGTGGCTGAACTGGTCACCGGACGACTCAACGCGGTCCTAGACGTCACCTGGCCCGAGCCGCCGGCCGACGACTCTCCGCTGTGGGACCTCGACAATGTCTTCCTGACCCCGCACGTGGCCGGTTCGCTGGGCAGTGAGTTGGCGGTGATGGGCGGGCAGGCCGTCGACGAGGTGCTCCGGCTGCTCGCCGGGAAGGCGCTGCGCCACGAGGTCGACCCGCGCAGCTTCGCCCAGCAGGCCTGAGGTTCGCCCGATCCCTTACAGGTTCAGCGGGACAGGTTGATCACCGGCAGCATCCGCGCCAGGGCGTCGGCCTGGGCGCCGCTGGCCATCACCCGGTGCTCGGCCACCTCACCGCGCCAGGTCCTGGCCCCGGTGGCCAGCGCGAAGAAGGTCGCCGGTTCCAGCTCGACCACATTGGGCGGGGTGCCACGGGTGTGCCGGGGCCCCTCACCGAAGGCCCCGACCTGCACCGCGACCGCCGGCGGCACCCGTACCTCGATCACCGCACCCGGGTGGCGGGCGGCCAGCACCGACCCCAGCGCCCGGACCGCCTCGGTCAGGGCAGCCGGCACCACCTCGCAGCGGAACCGGACGGCGGAGGCGACGGCATCGATGAGCACCCCGCGCAGGTAGTCGACCAGCCACACGGTGCCGAACAGTGAGTCGACCACCGCCGGCAGGTTCGGTGAGGACAGGGCTGCCCGCAGGTCGGCCCACAGCCGCTCGGCCTGGGGGGTCAGGGCGGTGGCGCCGTCGGTGCCGGTGACCAGGCCGATCACGTCCTGGATGACGTGTTCGGAGTGCTCCCGGTCATACAGGTGGTCGGCCAGAGTGCCCGGGCGCACATTGGTGCCGAGCTCCAGGGTCTGCAGGGCGTCGGTCAGCAGGAACAGCACCTCACCGCACTGCGCCCGGCCCGTCGAGGGGGGACGCTGCACCGAGGGTCGCCCCCCGTCGTCAGGGAGCAGCTTCTCCAACTGGTCGATGGTGGCAGCCGCGACTCGCCTGAGGGTCCGGTCGCCTGCCGCAGCCATGATGGTCACCCCGTTGAGGCTAGTGAGAGTGCCTTGCCACACGGTGAAGACACGATGACATCCATCTGACACCACGAACCCGGCCGACCGCAAAGTCGACGCGTCCTAGAGTGGGTTCCATGGCTGAACCGAGCGGACGAGGAGAGCTGGTGCGGCGCGGGTTCCTGCAGCCCGACAAGGCCCAGGACCACCTGGAGCAGTTGGAGGGCGCACAGGACTGGCTCGACCTGGTCGACGCAGCCGCCGACCCCGACCTCGCCCTGGCCACCATCGTCGCGCTGCAGGCCGCCGCACCCACCCGGCTCGCCGAGCTCAGGGCCACCCCCGGTGCTGCCGCCCGACTGGTCGCCGTCGCCGGTGGCAGCCAGCCGCTGGGCCAGCACCTCGTCCGCCACCCCGAGGACCTGGCCGAGCTGCTGCCCACACCCCGGGCCCGCTCACGCCAGGACCTGGTCGACGAGGTCGCCGAGATGGTCCAGGGGCAGGGCGACCCGGCCGACCTGCTGCGGCTGGCCAACAAGCGGGCCCTGGTGCGGATCGCCGCCCGGGACCTGTCCCACGACCACCCGCATGACGTGGTCGGCTCGATCGCCCGCGAACTGGCCGACCTGGCCGACGCGATCATGAACGGGGCGCTGCAGATCGCCCGCAGCCAGGTGCCCGACCACGAGCACACCCGGCTGGCGATCCTGGCGATGGGCAAGTGCGGCGCACAGGAACTGAACTACATCTCCGACATCGACGTGGTCTTCGTCGCCGAGCCCGCCGACGAGCAGACCACCCCCGAGCAGGCCATCTCGATCGCCACCAAACTGGCCTCGGCCGCGATGCGGCTGTGTTCGACGTTCACCCGCGAGGGTTCCATCTGGGAGGTGGATGCGGCGCTGCGCCCCGAGGGCAACGCCGGCCAGCTCGTCCGGACCATGGCCGGGATGAAGTCCTACTACGAGAAGTGGGCCTCGACCTGGGAGTTCCAGGCCATGCTGAAGGCTCGTCCGATGGCCGGGGACCTGGAACTCGGCCAGGAGTTCTGCGACATGGTCGCCCCGATGGTGTGGCGGGTCGCCGAGCGGGAGGGCTTCATGGCCCAGACCCAGGCGATGCGCAAGCGGGTGGTCAGCCTGATCCCCGCCAAGGAGACCGACCGGGAGATCAAACTCGGCAGCGGTGGCCTGCGCGACACCGAGTTCACCGTGCAACTGCTGCAGTTGGTGCACGGCAAGGCCGACGACAGGTTGCGGCTGCGCGGCACCCTGGACACGCTGCGCGCACTCAGCGATGCCACCTACATCGGCCGGGCCGACGCCGCCGAGATGGGCTCGGCCTACCGGTTCCAGCGGCTGCTGGAACACCGCATCCAACTGTTCAAGCTGCGCCGCACGCACCTGCTGCCCAGCGACCCCGACGAACTGCGCACCCTCGCCCGCGGCGTGGGCCTGCCGAGCGGGGACGAGGTCGTCACCCAGTTCAAGGCCAGCACCCGCAAGGTGCTGCGCCTGCACCAGCGGGTGTTCTACTCACCCCTGCTCGAGACGGTCGCCTCGATCGACGCCGACGCCGTGCGGCTCACCCCCGAGGCTGCGCGGACCCGGATGTCGGCGCTCGGGTTCGCCGACCCCGATGCGGCGATGCGGCACATCCAGGCGCTCACCTCCGGGGTGAACCGGGCCGCCAACATCCAGCGCCAGCTGATGCCGGCGATGCTGGGCTGGTTCGCCCAGGCCCCGAAACCCGATGCCGGCCTGCTGGCCTTCCGCCGGGTCTCCGAGGCATTGAAGGACTCGCCGTGGTACCTGCGGGCCTTACGCGACGAAGGCCAGATGGCCTCGATCCTGGCGCACATCCTGGCCTCGTCCCAGTACGCCGTCGACCTGGTCAAACGCAACCCCGAGTCGGTGCAGATCCTGGCCAGCAGCGCCGACATGCAGCGCCCCGGCATCGACCGGATCCGTGGGTCGATGGGTTCGGTGATCGCCCGCCACGACACTGAGCAGGAGGCGATCAACGCGGTGCGGGGCATCCGGCGCCGCGAACTGTTCCGGGTGGCGGTCGCCGACCTGACCGATGTCGCCGACCTGGCCGAGGTCGGCTACGGCCTGACCGACATCGCCTCGGCCACCGTGGAGGCAGCCCTCCAGGTGGCCCGCCGCGAGGTCGAGGGCGCCCCCGAGGTCGGCGTGGTGGCGATGGGACGCTGGGGTGGGCGCGAGATGGCCTACTCGTCCGACTGCGACGCGATGTTCGTCATCGGTGACACCGATGACCCTGACGCACTGTCGAAGGCCGGGCAGGTGGTGGCGCGGGCACGCAAACTGCTGGCCGCCCCCGGGCCCGACCCGGCCCTCGAGATCGATGTCGACCTGCGACCCGAGGGCAAGGGCGGGCCGATGGTGCGCACCCTCAGCTCGTATCGCGCCTACTACGAACGCTGGTCCGACACCTGGGAGGCGCAGGCGCTGGTCCGGGCCGGGTACGGCGCCGGGCCGGAATCACTGGTGAACGCGCTGCTGGAAAGCATCGACCCGATCCGCTACCCCGAAGACGGGTTGAGCCGCAAGCAGTTCGCTGACATCCGCAAGCTCAAAGCCCGGATGGAGGCCGAACGGATGCCGCGCGGGGTGGACCCGAAGCGCCACCTCAAACTCGGCCCCGGTGGGCTCAGCGACATCGAATGGTCGATCCAGCTGATCCAGCTGCACCATGCCGCCCGGGTGCCCGGCCTGCGGACCACCGAGACCCTGGCGGCGCTGGACGCCGCCCGGGAGGCGGAACTGGTCACCGCCAGCCAGGCCCTGGCGCTGCGCGAGGCCTGGCTGCTGGCCTCCGAGATCCGCAACGCGAACATGCTGAGCCGGGCCAAGGCGTCCGACGTGATCCCGGCGGACTCGCGCGAGCGGGGCAACGTTTGTCACCTGCTCGCGCGGCCGCCGGGCACCAGTTCCCAACTGGTCGACGACTGGCTCAAGGCCTCCCGTCGAGCCAGCGCCGTGGTCGAGGAACTGTTCTGGGGACGCGGCTGATCACTGCCGAATGGCCCCACTGACACGCCGGGCCACGGCGAGGCCGGCCACCACGAACAGGCCGACCAGGCCGACCAGGCCGGCCGCCTGGCCACCGGTCTCTGGCAGCGGACGACTCGTCGGCGGGGTGGTCGGCCCCTGCGGTGAGCTCGGCTCCGAGGTGGGCGCCGGGGTACTCGGCTGCTGACTCGGCTGTTCACTCGACGGGGGTTGGCTGGTGGGCGCTTCGCTCGTCGGGGGCTCACTGGTCGGGGGCTCACTGGTCGGGGGCTCGCTGCTGGGCGGGGTCGAGGGCACCTGGGCCTCGACCACGGTCACTGTCAGGGTGCCCGCGAACTTGGCCGTGCCCCCCGAACTGGACTCCGCGTAGGCGATGGCGTAGGTACCGGGCTCGGTGAACATCACCGTCCCGTTGCCCAGCCCGATCACCCCGTCGGGCAGGCGCAGCACGTCGGGGTTGATCACCGCCCCGGTCTGGTCACGCAGGCCCAGGTCGACCACGGTCTCCGCCGTGGCGTCCAGGGTGGCTGCCTGCCGCAGCACGCCCCACCCACGCCAGGTCCGTCCAGCCATCGCGGACAGGTCGCGGATCTGGTTGTTGTGGGCGATCAGATAGTTCAGCCGGGGCAGCTGGTTGATGAACGCCACGTCGGACAGCGCGGTGTTCTCCAGCCCCAGGTCGGTCAGGTTCGTCAGCGCGGCGAGCCGGCTGTGGTCAGTGAGCGTCGGGTTGTTGCCCAGATCGATGTTCACCAGCGAGGTCGGCAGCCCGGCCAGGGTGGTCAGCTGGTTGTTGCGGGCATTGAGGTTGGTCAGCTTCGTCAGCCCGGCCAGCGGGGCCAAGGTGGTGAGCCGGTTGGTGTGCACGTTGAGCTCCACCAGCGCCGGCAACCCGCTGATCACGGTCAGGTCACTGAGCTGGTTGGAGTAGGCCACCAGCTTCTGCAACCCGGTCAACGAGGCGACCGGGCCGAGGTCGGTGATGGCATTGCCGGAGACACCCAGCTCGGTGAGGTTGACCAGCGACGAGACCGGCGCCAACGAGGACAGCGGCGAGACCCCGTCGACCTTCTGCTGGCTGGTGAGGGTCAGCGTGGTCAGGCCGGTCAGCGTCGACAGCGGTGACAGGTTGCTGATCCGGTTGTAGTCCAGGTCGAGGGTCCGCAGCCCGGTGAGCCCAGCCAGCGGGGTGAGGTCGACGATGTCGTTGCTGTCGAGCACCAGGGTGGTGAGCTGGGTCAACCCGGCCAGCGGGGTGAGGTCGACGATGTCGTTGAAGGTCAGGTCGAGGCTGGTGACCGAGGTCAGGTACTGCGCCCCGGTCAGGTCCAGGATGCCGCCGAAGAAGCAGGTCAGCTCGGTGATCGTGGCCAGCTGTTCGTCCGTGATCGGGGCGGTGGGCTGCTGGCGCAGCTGCGCGGCCAGGCAGGACTTGAGGCCGGCGTCCGGGATGGTGACCGGGGTGCCGGGCGGCGCGGTGGGCGTGGGCACCGTCACTGCCGGCGGCGTGTAGTCGGGGGCGTCCCAGTCGCCGGTCAGCGGCACCAGCCGCCAACCCTCGACGGTCCCACCCTCGGGCATGGAGCCGTCGGCAGGATCGTTGGAGAAGACCCAGTCGCCCCACTCACCGTCATCGTCCTGGGCCAACGTCCAGTACGACCAGAAGTCGGGCTCGTAGTTGCAGACCGCCGGGGCGCCGTTGAGCTGGCAGATGAACCCCGGGAACATCTCGGTGACGGTGAAGCCGGCCGAACGTAGTGCCTCGAGACCATCGCCGAACTCGGTGGCACAGCCACCGGTGGTCCCGGAGTAGTCCTGCACCACGACCCAGACGTTGCCGGCCGCGAGGCAGGCGGCGGCGTCATCGTCCTCGGCCGAGGCGGTGCCCGGGTTGATGAGGCTGGTCAGGGACAGGACGAGCATGGCCAGCACGACCGCGATGCCGGCGCGTGTTCTACGCATGGAGATGAACCCTTCGTCGGTAATCGTCGCGGGGCGAAGACACCGATTCGGGGTCGTCCTCTGCAGTCCGCGACAGAGGTGTGGAACGTCGCGGTTCGGTCCGGCTCCTCCCCGGGGGGAGTCACGGTTGCGGGTCAGCCTCGGGATCTCACCGAGTTCTCTCCACGACACGGTCAGGCTAGCGACCCCATTCCGGGTTGACTAGGGCCGACCCCGGGAAATGGGCGGGCAGGCCGGCGGGTGCTGGGCCGTCCGGCCGTCGTCCATCCCGGGTCCTATCCCGCCGATGCGCAGGTTTCTGCACGGAATCTGCGCCACCAGTGAAGGGTCCGGGGAGGAACCTGCGCATCCGCGGGTGCTAGTCGAGCAGTTCGGTGATCCCACGTCGGACGAGTAGGTCGTCGTCCACGATGTCGGCGGCCCGCACCAGGGCCGGGACGACACCGTCGCGGGCATGGTCCAGCCACAGTCCCAACAGTTCCTGGCCCGGTGCCGTGGCCGAACGCCCGGTCCCGTTCGTCCAGTCGGCGTCAAAGACCAGCGCGGGCCGCTCGTCCAGGTGGGCCGCTGGCGGGTGGGCGATCACATCGGCCAGGGCCTCGGCCTCGGGCTTGGGGCGCCCGTCGCTGGTGAACAGCCCCAGGCTGTATTCCAGCTCGGGGAAGTCGGCCAGGTCACGCGAGACGTCGTGGCTGCACCACCAGGTGATCGCATGCAGCTCGGGCATCGCCGCCGCCGAGGCGATCGTGGACCGCAGGAAATCCGGCGCGTGGGCGTCGCTGACCCAGGGGCGGGGGGCGCCGACCTCCTGCAGCCACACCCGCCGTTCGGCGTCCGGCGACCAGGCCGCGGCCACCTCGCACAGGTAGCGGGCGAACAGCGCCAGTTCGGGGCTGTCGGCGCCGAACAGCGGGCCCAGCTGCATGAACACCCACGAGTGGACGATGGTCGCCGCCCCCCGGGTCACCGCGTGCCGGGGGGTGAAGGGCAGCGTGTCGGTGAACCAGATCGAGTCGTCGTGGCTGTGGTGGTGCTTGCCCTCGGGCCAGACCTCGGCCAGGTCGGTGAACAGCGCCTTCAACCAGCGGTCCGCGTCGGCGACCCGGGCCGCCGAGACCTGCGGGTGGTCGGGCCGGGCGAACTGGGTGAACTCGTTGCCCAGCGTCATCCCGGTCACGCTCGGCACGCCCCGCAACGCGGTGGCGAGCTCCCGCACCAGCAGCCGCTGCCCGCTGACGGCTCGCGGGTCGGTGAACAGGTCGGCGGCATGCCAACTGGTCAACCAACTCGGGACGAAGTCGTAACTCGACAGGTGCCCGTTGAGCGCGTCGACGCTGACCCGCAGCCCGGCCTCGCCGGCCACCTCGGCGACCTTGACCACGTCGTCGACCCCCCGCGGACGAACCAGGGTCCGGTTGGGCTGCAGCAGCGGCCACAGCGGGAAGATGCGGGCGTGGTCGAGGCCCAGCGAGGCGATCTGGTCGAAGTCTTCGCGCACCTCACCCAGGTCGAGGTCGAGCCAGCTGTGGAACCAGCCGCGCCGCGGTGTGTAGTTGACCCCGTACTTCATCGGTACACCTCGACCTGGCGCAGGTCGACATCGGCCTCGGCGTGCAGCCGCAGACCGGTGATCGGGTCGGGCCCGGCGTCGGGGAACAGCAGGTAGGCCTGGGTCTGGTTGTGCCACAGGGCCGGCCGGGGGGGCGCCACCGGCTGCCAGTGGCCGAAGCGGCAGACCTCCACCCGCAGCGGTGCGGCGGCCACCTCCTGGCAGGTCAGTGTCCAGATGGAGGCGGTGACCGGCTCCTCCCAAGTGAGTTCCAGCGTCTCGCCGCCGCGCAGGGTCTCCACCTCACCCAGGTCGTCGCACAGCCCGGTCCCGCGGTCCCCGTCGCGGCCGTGCACCACCACCGTGGCGCTCGTGGTCAGGTCGGTGTGCAGCGCACCCTCGGGCACCAGGTCGCTGATCGAGCCCGGCCTCGAGCCGGTGGCCCAGCCGGAGGGTTCGGGGCCCAGTTCGAACTGCAGGGTCACGTTGCTATGCAGCTTCTCCACCGGGATGCTGACCCGGTCCCAGGGTTCCCCGTTGACGGTCAGCGACTGGATGAAGCGGTGTTCCACGTTGCCGGCCCGCACTTCCAGCAGCGTGCCGTCGTCGCGGCGGAAGGCCAGCCGTTCGAACAGGGGAGCGGTCAGCACCAGTTCGCCGCTGCCGACCGCCAGCGGGTACAGGCCGGCGGCGGCCAGCAGCCACCAGGCCGACATCTCCCCGTTGTCCTCGTCGCCGGGGTAGCCCTGCCCGATCTGCGAGCCGGTGAACCCGCGCTCCAGGATTTCGCGGACCAGCCACTGGGTGCGGTGGTGCTGGCCGGTGTGGGTCCACATGAACGGAATGTGGTGGGCCGGCTGGTTGCTCATGGCGAACTGCCCCAGCCGCAGGGCGCGGGCCTCGAGCATCTCGTGGATCACCGCACCGTAGTGTCGTCCGACCCTCAACGACCCCGTCTCGGGGGTGTGCTCGGCCTGGTGCAGCTTGGCCGCCAAGCCGTCCTCACCGCCATACAGCCGGGCCAGGCCGGCACCGTCGAAGGGGGCGTGGAAGGCCATGCCCCAGGCCGTGGTTTCGGTGTAGTCGCGGCCCCACAGGGTCGGGTCGAAGTCCTCGTCGCGGAACTCACCGTTGCGCATCCGGGCCCGGAAGAAGCCGGTGGCCGGGTCGAACAGGTGCTGGTAGGCCATCGCCCGGTGGGCGAACCAGATCGCGTTCGCGCGGAACTCGTCGCACCGCGCGTTCTGGTCCACAGCCTCGTCCATGGTCCCGGTATCGGCCCGTTCGGCGAGCCGCGCCGACCAGCGGGCCAGGGCCGCGTCGGAGTTCGCGTTGTCCAGCGACCAGCTCAACCCCTCGTGGGTGTCGGTGTCGATGAAGCCGCGGAACCGGCCCCGCTGCAGGCCCTTGCGGCCCACTTCGTCGCGGTCGCTCGGCACGCTCGCGTTGCGCAGCGCCGAGTCGTAGCCGGCGAGTTCGTTGAACTGCAGCCCGTGGGCGCCGGCGTCGGCGAAGACGGCATCAGAGCTGGTGCCGACCATGATGTCGCAGTAGCCGGGCGCCGACCAGCGGGCCATCCATCCCCCGTCGAGGTACTGCTGGACGATGCCATCGAGCAGGTCACCGGCCCGGCGCGGGGTCAGCAGGTGGTAGGCGGGCCAGCAGGTGCGGAAGGTGTCCCAGTAGCCGTTGTTCACGTGCAGGCGGCCGGTGCGCACCGTCGCCCCGGTGTGGTGGCGCTGGTGGCTGCCGACCGGCGGCTGGAAAGGGGAGGCGTAGGTGTCGCCGGGTTCATGGTGTTCATTGGGCCACGAGTACAGCCGGGCCAGGTTCGACCAGGCGGTGACCCGCTGGTCGTGAGTGCCGCCGGTGATCTCGAGGCGGTCCAACAGGTCTGACCAGGTGCTGCGGGCCGACTCGACCACCTGTTCGAAGCCCGCCTGGCCGATCTGGGCGGCGAGGGTGTCGCGGGCCTGCTGGGTGCTGATCTGGCTGGTGGCGAGCACGACCTCGAGCACGCTGCCCTCACGCAGCCGCAGCGCCCCGGACTGGCTGCGGTTCACCTTGACCCGCAGCCACTTGGGCCAGCGGCGGGTGATGGTTCGGCCCAGGTTGGTCGGCAGTTCGGGGATGCCCTCACGGCTGGTGACGTCGAGCACCTCGACGGGCTGGCGGGTCTCGCCGTAGACGTAGCCGGCCAGCGGCGCCAGGCCGTCGACCTGCCAGTCGGCCGGCGGGTTGATCATGGCGGTGAAACTGGCGCGTCCGTCGGCGAGCAGGCTGATCGTCAGCTCTCCCGAACCGGGCATGTCGAGCACCACACCGGCTTGGGTGGCGGCGGTGTCGATGAAGTCGAACCGGAAGATCGCCGCGTGGCTGGTGGGCGCCATCTCGGCGACCACCCCGTCGTCCAGGCGGACGCGGTAGTGGTGCGGCCGGTCGAGTTCGTCGGCGTGGTCGAAGTGCCGCTCCCGGGCCAGCGGATCAACATCGGGACGACCGGTCCAGCTCATCACCTGGAAGCCGAGCCGGTCACCCATCCACGGGCTGGGGCAGTGGCTGACCGCCATCGCCTGCAGCGTCGGTCGGGGGTCGGGGTCGTTGGGACGACCGTGCCAGCTGTAGAACCAGCGGTGCGAGCGGGCGTCGGTGACCGGGGTGAGGAAGTGGAAACCGTGCGGCAGGCTCGTCAGCGGGAAGGTGTTGCCGCGGCTCAGCGACGACCCCGAGTGCTGGTGGCTGCCACGGGTGGTGCGGACCAGGTCGACGGGGTCGGCGTCGTCGGCGGGTGCCGGGACCGGCCCTATGACCTGCAGCCAGCCCGACCCGCGACAGCCCCCGGGGCTGACCAGGACCAGGTCGACGGGTTCGTGCGGGTCGAGGTCAGCCAGGTCGAGGTCGAGCAGGTTCCACTGGTCGGTGACCAGGGCACCCGGTTCGCCGGGGTGGACCCCCCAGTGGTGCTGGTCGAGCAGCGGCTGGTCACCGGCGGCGGTCGCGGCGACCACGCCGATGAAGGTGCTGGAGTAGTTCGGCAGCGCGTCGGGGCGGGCGTCGTCGAACAGCAGTTCGGGGTGCACGGCCACCCGGAAAACGGTGCCCGGGCCCGGTTCCAGACCGGTGGCCAGCGCCGCTCGTCCGGCGCCGGTGAACTCGTAACGCTGCACCGGCGCGCCCGGGAACAGCCCCACCCCGGGCGTGGAACTGGTCGGCTTGTCGGGCCCGGGGTGCGGGGTCAGGACGAGCGGTTCCGGCGAGGAGGCTGGGGCCATGGCGTGCAGTCTATGGGTCCGGGGTCGGGGGGTGGGAGACGCAGCGGCCACCTGCTGGAGTGGCAGGTGGCCGCTGGGTGCCGGGGTGACGGCGGGATCTGGTCGGGATCAGATGCTGAAGTACAGGTCGAACTCGTAGGGGTGCGGACGCTGGCGCAGCTGGCTGATCTCGTCGCGCTTGAGGTCGATCCAGGTCTCGATCAGGTCGGGGGTGAACACGCCACCGGCGAGCAGGAACTCGTGGTCGGCCTCGAGGGCGTCGAGCACGGCGTCCAGCGATGCGGGGACGGTGTCAACCTCGGCGTGCTCCTCCGGGGGCAGCTCGTAGAGGTCCTTGTCGATCGGGGCCGGCGGCTCGATGCGGTTCTGGATGCCGTCCAGGCCGGCCAGCAGCATCGCCGAGAACGCCAGGTAGGGGTTCGACGACGGGTCGGGGCAGCGGAACTCGACGCGCTTGGCCTTCGGGTTCGACCCGGTGATCGGGATGCGCATGCAGGCCGAACGGTTGCGCTGGCTGTAGACCAGGTTGACCGGGGCCTCGAAGCCGGGCACCAGGCGGTGGTAGCTGTTGGCGCTGGGGTTGGTGAAGGCCAGCAGGGCCGGGGCGTGCTTCAGGATGCCGCCGATGTACCAGCGGGCGATGTCCGACAGCCCGGCGTACCCGTTCTCGTCGTAGAACAGCGGGTTGCCGTCCTCCCACAGCGAGCTGTGCACGTGCATGCCCGAACCGTTGTCACCGAAGATCGGCTTGGGCATGAAGGTGGCGGTCTTGCCCGCCTCCCAGGCGACGTTCTTGACGATGTACTTGAACTTCATCACGTTGTCGGCGCTGCGCAGCAGGGTGTCGAAGCGCCAGTTGATCTCAGCCTGGCCGGCGGTGCCGACCTCGTGGTGGGCGCGCTCGATGACCAGGCCACTGGCCTCGAGGGTCTTCACGACGACGTCGCGGAAGTCAGCGAAGTGGTCGGTGGGGGAGACGGGGAAGTAGCCACCCTTGGTCTTCACCTTGTAGCCACGGTTGCCGCCGGCCTCGACGCGGGCGGTGTTCCAGGCGCCGGCCTCGGAGTCGATCGAGTAGCTCGACCCGTTCGACTTGGTCTCGTAGCGCACGTCGTCGAAGACGTAGAACTCGGCCTCGGGGGCGAAGAAGGCGGTGTCGGCGACGCCGGTGCTCTTCAGGTACTCCTGCGCCTTGCGCGCGATGTTGCGCGGGTCACGGCTGTAGGGCTCCTTGGTCAGCGGGTCGTGCACGAAGAAGTTGACCACCAGGGTCTTCGCGTCCCGGAACGGGTCGAGGTAGGCGGTGGTCGGGTCGGGCAGCAGCGCCATGTCGGACTCGTGGATCTTCTGGAAGCCGGTGATGGACGAACCATCGAACGCCAGCCCGTCCTCGAAGACCGCTTCGTCGAACGAGCCAACCGGCACCGTGAAGTGCTGCATCACGCCGGGCAGGTCGCAGAACCGGATGTCGACCATCTCGACACCCTCTTCGCGGATGTAGGCGAGCAGGTCTTCAGCTCCCTGGAACATATGTCATCTCCATCGGTAGAACGTTTCCTTGAACCTAGTGGCAGCGGGTTGCCCGGCAGTGTCGGCGATGTTTCGGTCGTGTAACACAGCCCGATAACCTGTTCTGCATGGCTGCCGTTGACGTGGAAACCTACCCGGGCGCGAGCCTTGGCCTGCCCGAAACCGGGCCCGGATCGCTGGCGCCGTGGCGCAACCGGGTGGCGGCGCTGATCGTCGACTGGGCCGCCTCGATGGCCTTCGCGGTCGGCGCGTTCGGGATGGGTGTGCTGCGTGACTCGACCTGGCGGGCGCAGACCCCGCTGCTGGTGTTCTTCGTCGAGGCGTCGGTGCTGACCATGCTGATGGGTGCCTCGTTCGGTCAGCTGCTGGCCAGGATCGGGGTGGCCCGCCTCGACGGCACCCCGGTGCGCTGGTGGCAGGCGGTGCTGCGGACCTTCCTGAAGTGCCTGGTGATCCCGGTGATCGTGGTCGGCGCCGAGCGGCGCAACCTGGCCGACCTGATGCTGGGCACCGTGATCGTGAACCGCCGGTGACCGAGCCTCCTGATGTCGTGGTCTGCGGCCGGGGGGTGCCCGGGCCGGGCTCCCCGCTGCTGGGCATCTTCGAACTCGACCAGGCCAGGGCCCTGGCGGACGACGGGCTGAGCGTCGTCTACGCCGCGCTCGACGTGCGGTCGGTGCGCCGCCGCCGACCCTGGGGGCTGCGCCACCACGTGGTCGACGGGGTTCGGGTGGTGGAACTGAGTGTGCCGCTGGGGCGGTTGCCGCGCGCGCTCAACCGGGTGCTGATGACCCGCCTGTGGGACGTGCTGCTCGCCGCGGTGGTGCGCCGCCACGGACGACCCCGGCTGCTGCACGGGCACTTCCTGCCATGGACCGCGCCGCTGGCCGGGGCCCGGCTGTTGCGCGGGGCTGCGGGGGTGGACGCTGCCGACGGTGGCCGGGCGCGCCCGCGACTGGTGGTGACCGAACACTGGTCACAACTGCAGGACCGGATCGACCCGGCCGTGCGGGCCCTGGGGCAGGCGGTCTACCCACGCTGTGATGCGGTGGTGGCCGTCAGCCGACCGCTCGCCGAGACCATCGGCCGCGAGTTCGGGGTGGCGGCCGAAGTGGTGCCCGACATCATCGATGTGGACACCTTCGCGCCCATGGCCGGCACCCCGCGTGAGCCGGGGGTGCGACTGGTGGCGACCGGCAACCTGATCGTCCGCAAGAACTTCGACGGGCTGCTGCGGGCCTTCGCGGCAGCGGCCCCGCCGGACGCCCGGCTCACCATCATCGGACAGGGCCCGGAACGGGAACGGTTGGAGGCCCGGGCCCAGTCGCTGGGGGTGGCCGACCGGGTGCGGTTCGCCGGCCGGCTGGCGCGCGACGAGATGGCCGCCGAGTACGGAGGGGCCACCGGGTTCGCCCTGGCCAGCCACGCTGAAACCTTCGGGGTGGTCTGGGCTGAGGCGATGGCTGCCGGGCTGCCGGTGCTGGCCACCCGCTGCGGCGGGCCCGAGGACTTCGTCACTGACGACGACGGGGTCATCGTCGAGGACACCGACGAGGCCCTCGCCGCCGGGATGGCGCAGTTGTGTGCCGGGATCACCGCCGGCCGCTGGGACGCGGCGGCGACCTCGGCACGCGCCGGGGCCAGGTTCTCGGCCCCGGCGGTGGTGGCCCAGTTGCGGCAGGTCTACGCCACGCTCGAGCCGTAGCCGGTCGTCGGCCGGACTACTTGCCGCTGTAGACGGGGAAGGCGGTGTGCTCGCCGTAGTCCTTCGCGTCCAGGGTGCGCAGCGCCTCGAGGTCGGCCTCGGAGATGTGGAAGTCGACCAGGGAGTTGTCGCGCATGTGGTTGGGGTTGGCGGTCTTGGGCAGCGAGACCGTCCCCAGCTCGAGGGTGTAGCGGATGCACAGCTGCGGCACCGAGACGCCATAGCGGGCGGCGATCTCCTGCACCTGCGGGTGCTTGAGGATCTCACCGTGGGCGATGGGGGAGTAGGCCTCGATGAGGATGCCGCGGCCCTGGCAGTACTCGATCAGCTCGCTGGGGGTGTTGCCGGCGTGCACCAGCACCTGGTTGACGTGCGGGGTGACGGTGGCCTCGGTGTCGATGTTCTCCAGGTCGGCCTGCAGGAAGTTGGACACGCCGATGGAGCGCAGCTTGCCGGCGGCATGGGCCTCCTCGTGGGCCTTCCAGGCAGCCCGGTTGCCCTCGGAGTAGTCGCCGCCACGGAAGTCGTCCCAGGGCTGCGGGGCGTGGATCAGCATCAGGTCGATGTAGTCCAGGCCCATGGTCTCCAGGGAGCCGTCGATGGCGGCCACGGCCTGGTCGTAGTCCTTGATCTCGGCAGCCAGCTTGGTCGAGACGAACAGTTCCTCACGGGCCACACCACTGGTCCGGACGCCTTCGCCGACGCCGCGCTCGTTGGCGTAGGCCTGGGCGGTGTCGATGTTGCGGTAGCCGATGGCGATGGCATCGCGGACGGCCTGCGCGGCGACGGCGTCGTCGATGAACCAGGTGCCCAGCCCCAGCTTGGGGATGGTCACTCCGTTGGACAGGGTGTAGGTCTCGTTCAGGATCGTCATGCGTTGCTCCGGTTCTCGTTCAGGTTGTTGTAGTGCTCGTCGGTGACCGGTTCGACCCACTCGTTGTGCGTGTCGGTGCCGAGCACCTCGACAGCGATGTGGGTGAACCAGGAGTCGGCCTTCGCGCCGTGCCAGTGCTTCACCCCGGCGGGGACCTGGATCACGGTCCCCGGTTCCCTTCTGGTCGGTTTCTCGCCCTCGATCTGGTGCCAGCCGCTCCCGGCGGTGGAACTGGCGTGGTGGATGTGCCAGTTGTTCCGGCAGCCGGGTCAAAAGGTCACGTTCGCGATGACCACCCCTTCGGTGGTCAGCATGTTCAGGTAGCTCTGCCCGATGAAGTTCTCGGCGTAGGCGTCATTGGTCTGCCCGCGCCCGAAGATCTTGTCGATGTCCATCTCACTCATCCAGGAGCCTCCAGTTCCACAGGTGGTGGGCCGCAGCCATGCCGGCGCGAGTCCCTGTGTCCCATGATGGCGCGGTGCCGGGAACCGAAAAAGTGGAAGAAGTCATCCGGGGAAGGATCCCTCCCCCCTTCGCGGGACGGCCGGGTCAGGCGATGAGTTCGGACAGCTCCAGCCAGCGTTCCTCGAGCCCGGCGGTCTCGTCCTCGACCGCGCGGAGGTCCTCGGCCAGCTGCTGCAGGCCCGGATAGTCGCTCTGGTCGTGGTCAGCCATGCGCTGGTGCAGGGTGTTCACCTCGGCATGCAGTCGGTCGAGCCGCCGTTCGATCGAAGCGATCTCCTTCTGCAGCGCGCGGCGCTCGGCGCTGGACGGCCCCGCCCCATCGGCGCTGGTGGCGCCGTTGCCGTCGCCGGGTTCGCCGGCCGGACGAGCGCGCTGGGTGCCCTGGTCGGCCCTCGCGTCGGCCCGGTCGAGGTCCTGCTGGTGCCGCAGCCGGAGGTACTCGTCCACCCCACCGGGCAGGTGGCGCAGTCGTCCCTCGAGGATGGCGTACTGCTGGTCGGTCACCCGCTCGAGGAAGTAACGGTCATGGGAGACCACCACCAGCGTGCCGGGCCAGGAGTCGAGCAGGTCTTCCAGCGCGGCGAGCATGTCGGTGTCGAGGTCGTTGGTGGGCTCGTCGAGGATCAGCACGTTCGGCTGGTCGAGCAGGATCATCAGCAACTGCAGCCGCCGCTGCTGGCCGCCGGAGAGGTCCTTCACCGGGGTCGACAACTGCGCCGAGGAGAACCCCAGCCGTTCCAGCAACTGGCCGGGGGTGAGCTCGGTCGCCTTCGAACCGGTGCCGAAGGTGTAGGTGGTGCGCAGTCGGCCGATGATGGTCCGCACGGGCTCGTCGAGGTGCTCGTCGAGGGCGTCCATGCGTTGGGTCAGGGTGGCGACCTTGACGGTGGTGCCGCGCTTGACGCGTCCGCCGGTGGGTGCCAAGGTGCCGGCGACCAGGCCGAGCAGGGTCGACTTGCCGGCCCCGTTCACGCCCAGGATGCCGGTGCGTTCGCCGGGGGCCAGTTTCCATTCGATGTTGCGCAGCACGGGGCGGTCACCGTAGCTGACCGAGGCGTTCTCGAGGTCGACGACGTCCTTGCCGAGCCGCGAGACCGCCAGCGACTGCAGTTCGGTGGGGTTGCGCAGTTCGGGGACGTCGGCGATCAGCGCGTTGGCGGCCTCGATGCGGAACTTCGGCTTGCTCGTGCGTGCCGGTGCCCCGCGGCGCAGCCAGGCGAGTTCCTTGCGGGCCAGGTTCTGGCGGCGCTGTTCGATGGCGGCGGCCTGCCGGTCACGCTCGACCCGCTGCAGGATGTAGGCCGCATAGCCACCCTCGAAGGGTTCGACGATGCGGTCGTGCACCTCCCACGTGGTGGTGCAGACCTCGTCGAGGAACCACCGGTCGTGGGTGACCACCAGCAGCCCACCCGCGTTCGGCGCCCAGCGGCGCTTCAGGTGGCCCGCCAGCCAGGTGATCGCCTCGACGTCGAGGTGGTTGGTGGGTTCGTCGAGGGCCAGCACGTCATGGTCGCCGACCAGCAGCCGGGCCAGCGAGACCCGGCGGCGCTGCCCACCCGACAGGTCACCGACGCGGGCGTCCCAGTCGAGGTCACCCAGCAGCCCGGCGATGATGTCGCGCACCTTCGGGTCGCCGGCCCACTCGTGCTCGGGCATGTCACCGACCACGGCATTGCCGATGGTCTGGTCGTCGTCGAGGGTGTCACCCTGGTCGAGCACCCCGACGGTGACGCCGCCGCGGGTGGTGACTCGTCCGGCATCAGGGGTGAGCCGGCCGGCGAGCATGCCGAGCAGGCTCGACTTGCCGTCTCCGTTGCGGCCGACGATGCCGATCCGGTCGCCCTCCTCGACACCAAGGGTGACCGAGTCGAATACGACCTTGGTGGGAAACTCCAGGTGCAGGGCCTCAGCCCCGAGCAGGTGTGCCACGAGACCCGGCTCAGCGGCCGCGCATGGCCTGGCGGGCGCCCCGGGTGTTGATCGGACCCTTCGGGATGGGCATCCGTGAGCGCATCGCGTCGATGGCCTTCAGGCGCTGCTTGACCTCGGCGATCTTGGTCGCGTCCATGGTCTTCGGCAGCTTCTTGATGTGGTCGGCGAGCTTGTCGAGCGGCACCTGGCCCTCACCCTTGCCCATCGAGATGGTGATCACCTTCACGCCGTAGGCCACCTGCTCGTGCCGCTTGACCTCGGTGGCCAGCAGCGCCTTCGCACGGGTCGGTTCACCCTCGCTGATCAGGATGAGACCGCCGGGGCCCAGCGTCCGGTGGATCACGTCGAAGGACTTGTTCGCCGCGATCGCCGGGGTCGAGATCCACTTCTTCTTGTCGAGCATGCCCAGTGCGACCTCGGCCGAGCCGGCCTGACCGTCGAACTTGGTGTAGGTGGCGCGCTTGACCCGCCGCAGGAAGACCATCATGGCCAAGGTGATGCCCAGCATCACGCCGACGATCAGCCACATCCACCAGGGGTCGAGGAAGATCCCGGCGACAGCGCCGGCGAGGATTCCGACCAGGCCGGCGCCCAGCAGCCACCACTTCATGGCCGGGTCGAACTCCGAGGCCATCTTGTAGGTTTCGCGGATCTGGCGCAGCTGACCCCAGTCCCTGGGGTCGTCAGAGTTCTTCTTGCGTTCCTTCTCGGCCTTCGCCGCGGCCTTCTGCTTGGCCTCGAGCTCCTTGGCCTTCTCGCTGCGCGCCATCTGTTCCTCGGTCGGGGTGCTGGGGTGGTGGGTGGGTCAGGCGGAGATGCCTTCGGGGATGAAAACCCCCTCGGGCAGCGGGGTGCCGCGTTCCGCCATGGCCTGACGGTACAGGCGACCGGCCCGGTACGACGAACGCACCATCGGACCGGACATGACACCGGAGTAGCCGATCTCCTGGGCCTCCTCGGCCAGTTCATCGAACTCGGTGGGGGTCAACCAGCGATCAATGGGGTGGTGCATCGCGGTCGGACGCAGGTACTGGGTGATCGTGATGATCTCGGCGCCGGCGTCGTGGAGGTCCTGCAGGGCCTGGCTGACCTCTTCGCGGGTCTCGCCCATGCCCAGGATCAGGTTCGACTTGGTGACCAGCCCGGCCTCACGGCTCATGGTCAGCACGTTGAGGGAGCGGTCGTAGCGGAAACCGGGGCGGATCCGCTTGAAGATCCGCGGGACGGTCTCGACGTTGTGGGCGAACACCTCAGGACGCGCGTCGAACAGCTGCTGCAGCAGTTCCTTGCGGCCCGAGAAGTCGGGGGCCAGCATCTCGACCCCGACACCGGGGTTCTGCTGGTGGATCTGGCGGATCGTCTCGGAGTACAGCCAAGCACCCTCGTCCTCGAGGTCGTCCCGGCAGACACCGGTGACGGTGGCGTAGCGCAGGCCCATCGTCCGGACCGATTCACCGACGCGGTAGGGTTCTTCCTTGTCGTAGCCCTCGGGCTTGCGCGACTCGATCTGGCAGAAGTCGCAGCGCCGGGTGCACGAGTCGCCGCCGATCAGGAAGGTCGCCTCACGGTCTTCCCAGCACTCGAAGATGTTGGGGCAGCCGGCCTCCTGGCAGACCGTGTGCAGGCCCTCGTCCTTCACCAGCCCCTGCAGTTCCTGGTACGCCGGTCCCATCCGGGCGGTGGTCTTGATCCACTCCGGCTTGCGCTCAATCGGCGTCTGCGAGTTCTTCGCTTCGATCCGCAGCAGGCGGCGTCCCTCGGGTGCAACAGTCACGTCGGGCAGTCTACCTTGTCAGCGACGTTTCCAAATTGGCCTTCCGGCGGCGCCGAACGGGCCCTGCGAGGGTTTGCGAATTTCAGGCGCGCACGCCGCCCGGCACCAGCTCGACCAGGTCGGGGGACGACTCGTAGGGCTCGAAGGCCATCATCTCGGTGAGGTACGGTTCCAGGCCCCGCCCGGCCTCTTCGAGGGTGGGGGCGTGGCCCAGTTCGGAGGCCACCGAGGCCACCCCGGCGTCGCTGATGCCGCAGGGGATGATGTTGTCGAACCCGCCGGTGGAGTTGATCAGGTTCAGGGCGAACCCGTGGATCGTGGTGCGGCGGCTGACCCGGATGCCGATCGCGCACAGCTTGCGTTCGGGGCGCAGGGCATCGCCGGCAACCCAGACGCCGGTGCGCTCAGCCACTCGTCCACAGGTCAACCCCAGCGAGGTGAGGTAGCGGATGATCGCCTCTTCGAGGCGGCGCACGTAGTCGACCACGCCGATGCGGCCGGGCAGCCACACGATGGGGTAGCCGACCAACTGGCCGGGGCCGTGCCAGGTGATCTTGCCGCCCCGGTCGACGTCGACCACCGGGGTGCCGTCGAAGGGACGTTCCTCGGGCAGCGTCTTGCGGCCGGCGGTGTAGACCGGTTCGTGCTCGACGTAGAGCACCTGGTTGCAGATCTCGTGGGAGGCGACCCGCGCCAGCACCTCACGCTGGTAGTCCCAGGTGGGCAGGTAGGGCGACAGCCGCGGCGGGTCCTCGGTGAAGCCGAGGTACTGGAACTCGAGGCCGGCGGGGTGCTGCTGGTCATTCATCACCGCAAGGCTACCGCCGCCGTGTCGCCCGTGCCGCCGTGGCCGTGGTGGACCGCGGCTGCGTAGAGTGCGGGGCATGGGAGCCCGACTGTTCACTGCGATCCTGCCGCCGGCCGAGGTCGTGCAGCAGGTGACGACCTGGTTGGAGCCACGACGCGAGGCCGGGGACCAGGACTGGCGCTGGACCCAGCCCGAGGGCTGGCACCTGACCACCGCCTTCATGGCCGAGGTGCCCCCAGCGGTGGTCGAGACCCTCGCCGAGGGGTTGGACGAGATTGCCGGGCGCCACGCCGGGTTCGAGGGTGCGCGTCGAGGGCGCGTTGTGCTTCCCGGACGTGTCGCGGGTGAAGGTGCTGGCGATGGCGGTCACCGAGGGGCGCGAGCAGCTGGAGGCCCTGGCCAGGGTCTGCCGCGGGGTAGCCTCGCACGCGGGCGCCGGGCCGGATGGCAGCCGGTTCCGCGGGCACCTCACCCTGGCGCGGGCCCGTCGTCCCTTTGATGCCACCCGGTGGGTGCACGTGGTGGACGCCTTTCCGGGGTGGACGAGGGAGGCGACCACGAGGACGCTGCCGATGATGAGCGCCGCCGGATGGAAGCCGCTGACCACGGCCAGCGTGACCCCACCCACCAGGGTGGCTCCACCCAAGAGGCGCGTCATGGTGACGACCACCCGGCGGGTCGCCGTCCGGTTGGCGATGTTCTCCACGTAGCTGCCGGCCTCCATTTTTGAATGGTGTGAGTCCCTCCGGGTGGTGGGGTTTCGGGAGATGGGCGTGTCCCTGCGTTGATGGGTGGGCCATCGGCGAGATCTTCGGTGTGTACGGCCAAGCACGATCGAAGGAGTTCTTACCGATGGCCCAGTTCCAGTCTGCCCTGTCCGGGTTACTGACGTCTGTCCAGAACGGCGAGGGGGTCGACCTCGTGCGCGAGTCGGTCCGGATCGTGCTGCAGGAGTTGATCGACGCCGAAGCGATCGCTGTGATCGGCGCCGACCGTTACGAACGCACCCCCGAGCGCACCAACGAACGCAACGGCACCCGCCCCAGGGAGGTGATGACCAAGGGCGGCACCGTCGAAGTGCAGATCCCGAAGCTACGCACCGGCTCGTTCTTCCCATCGGTGCTCGAGCGTCGGCGTCGGATCGACCAGGCGTTGTACGCCGTCGTGATGGAGGCGTGGGTGAACGGGGTCTCCACCCGTAACGTCGACGCGCTCGTGGTCGCCTTGGGTGGCACCGGGATCAGCAAGAGCGAGGTGTCCCGCATCTGCGGCGCCCTGGATGAGGAGGTGGGCCGGTTCCGGACCCGCCGCCTCGACGCTGTCGAGTACCCGTACGTGTTCCTGGATGCCACCTACCTCCACGTCCGCACCGATCACCTGGTCACCAGCAAGGCCGTCGTGGTGACGACCGCGGTGGCCGCCGCGAAATCCTCGGGGTGGACGTGGGCGACAGTGAGGACGAGGTGTTCTGGCGTGGGTTCCTCACCAGCCTGAAAGCCCGCGGCCTCAACGGCGTGCGGTTGGTAATCAGCGACCAACACGCCGGCCTGACCGCGGCGATCCGGCGGTGCTTCCAAGGCGCTGGGCATCAACGGTGCCGGGTCCACTACATTCGCAACCTGCTCGCGCTGGTACCCAAGGCCCACACCGACATGGTCGCGGCCCTGTTCCGCACGATCTTCGCCCAACCCGACCCCCAAGCCATGTCAGCGACGTGCGATGCCGTGCGGGACCAGCTCGGCACCCGTTGGCCCAAAATCGGCCCGCACATGGACGCCGCCAAGACCGAAGTCCTCGCCTTCAACGCGTTCCCGCGGGCGCACTGGCGCAAGATCTGGTCCAATCCCCTCGAGCGGTTGAACAAGGAGATCAAGCGCCGCGCCCGCGTCGTGGGCATCTTCCCCAACGAGGCCAGCGTCATCCGGCTGGTCGGCATGATCCTGACCGACACCAACGACGAATGGATCACCGACGAGCGCCGCTACCTATCCGAAGGATCCATGGCCTTGCTCCACCCCGACACCGATAATGGACCCAGCGCCGCCATCACCGACGGCGACGTGTAGGCACCGAGAACCCTCGAAAGCCCACCACGAGCCGGGGCTCAGTCCATGAATGCCGAGCCCAGGTGATGAGCGACTCTCGACGCCCTGGTGAGAATTGTCGTTCCTGACCGTTGCACAGGCTCCGGATGTGGTGCAATGTTGCGCAACGGGATGTCCCGGTGCCGGCAGCCAACGCGGGTTGCGCAACCGCCTCGGGTGGCCCCCGAGTGCCAAGTCAACCCCCACTTGGAGGATGCCATGTCAGCAAATGTCATCGTCGTGGTCGAGCAGGAGTTCGACCACCCGCGGCCCCGCGTGTTTCGCGCCTGGACCGCACCCGAGGAGATGTCCCAGTGGCGGGGCAGCCCTGGGTGGCACGTCGAGCGGGAGAGCGTCACGTCGGACCTGCGGACCGGCGGCAAGCACCATCACGTGAAGGTGCGCGACGACGACCCGAGCGTCCGCGTGACCACGGACGCCGTCTTCACCGAGTACTTCGACCCGGACGTGTTCGTCGCGCGTCAGCGCATCACGGGCGACCCCGGCATCGACCCGAACGAGTCCCTCGAACTGCGCGTCGAGTTCACCGCCATGGGCCGCGACCGCACGCTCGTGCGCATCGTCCAGGGGCCGTACGACCCGGCCGTGGCGCAGTATCACGCCGCCGGCTGGGAGAAGGAATTGGTCCGCTTGGGCACCTATCTGGATGGAGGACAGGCATGAATACCGCAGGAGCCCCCACGACGTCGGCGGTCGTCCGCACGAAGCCCATCATGACCATGCCGCAGATCCTCCTGATGAACCTCGGGTTCTTCGGCATCCAGTACAGCTTCGGCATGCAGCAGACGGCCATCAATCCGATCTACACGTTCCTGGGCGCGTCACACGACCAATTGCCGCTGCTCAACCTGGCCGGTCCGGTCACGGGCCTGCTCATCCAACCCATCATCGGGGCCCTCTCAGACCGAACATGGGTGGAGAAGGGCTTCTTCCGCGGGCGCCGACGCCCCTTCTTCCTCATCGGTGCCATCGGCTGCGCGATCTGCCTGGCCCTGTTCCCGTTCGTGTGGGCGGTCTGGATGGCGGTTCTCCTGCTGTGGCTCCTGGACGCCTCCAACAACACCGCGATGGAGCCCTACCGCGCGTTCATCGCCGACCGGCTCCCCCCGGCCCAACTCGGCAAGGGCTTCCTCGCCCAGTCGTTCTTCACCGGCCTGGGGATCACGCTGGCCAACTTGAGCCTGATGTTCTTCCAGGGCATCTTCGGCCTGGGTCAGTCCGTCGGCATCCCGCTGTGGGTCTACCCGGCGTTCCTCCTCGGCTCGGTCTGCTCGATCGCCACGGTGCTCATCTCGGTGCTGTCAACGCCCGAGATCCCCCCGACGGAGAAAGAACTCGCCGAGCTCCGCGCCAGCAAGGGTGGCCCCGGCCACTTCATCACCGAGATCAAGGACGCCATCGTCGACATGCCGGTCGAGATGCGGAAGCTGGCGTTGGTGTACCTCTTCCAGTGGTACGCCATGAACATCTATTGGCAATACGTGTCGCTGTCGGTGTCCCAGTCGCTGTACGGCACGACGGACGCCCAGTCCGAGGGCTACCAGCTCGCCGTCGCGAACACGGGCGTCATCAACGGTGCCTACAACATCGTGACCTTCTGTGTCGCGTTCGGGCTGGTTGCCCTGGCCCGCCGCTGGGGCGCGAAGTGGGTGCACGCCATCGCCCTGTGGTGCGCCACGGTGGGTCTGGTCTTGTTCCCGCAACTGCCGACCCTGCCGCTCAAGGTCGTCGCGATCGTGGGCCTGGGCATCGCGTGGGCGTCCATCATGGGCGTGCCCTACATCATGATCGTGCGCATGGTTCCCTCGACCCGCTACGGCGTCTACATGGGCATCGTCAACATGATGATCGTCATCCCGATGCTCATCCAGACGCTCACGTTCGGCGCGATCTACAAGAACCTGCTGGGGGACAACCCCAACAACGCGATCATGGCCGCCGGCATCCTGCTGGGCATCGCCGGCTTGGTCATGCTCTGGGTCAAGGAGCCCCCGATCGTGCGCGACATCGAGCCGGTCGGCTCTGGCGACGAGACCGTCACCACGAAGGGAGCCTGAGATGGCAAGCATGACTCCGTACAGATGCATCGTGGTCGGCACCGATGGCTCTGCCTTGTCCGACCCGACCGTCGCGAGGGCCTCGTTCTTGGCCGCTGCCGAGGGGGCCGACCTCGTCATCGTCTGCGCCTATTCGGGCATGACGATGCGCGAGGGTGCGAAGGCGACGGCCACCCTCGGTGACACCCGGACCTCCGTTGTGTTGGGACGCGAGGCGGCCAGTGACGCGTTGGCGACCGCGACATCCACGGCGTCCGGCCTGGGCGCGCAGGTCAAGGCGTCGCTGCTGGTGGAGGGCGAGGCTGCCTCCGCCCTCCTGAGGGCCGCGCAGCAGCACGAGGCGGACCTCATCGTGATCGGGGCGATCCGAGACACCAGTCTCGCCGGACGCCTGCTCGGCACGGTCGCGTCCGCCGTCGTGCGTGAAGCCCCGTGCGAGGTCCTGGTGGTGCGTCCCCCGGCGGCGTGGGGTGACGTGACCGAGATCGAGGTGCCCGAGGACGTCTGAGCGCTGCGACGGCCCACCCTGCCCGCTGGCCGGGGGCGCCGAACGCAGGGTCAGCCTTGGCTGTCGAGGTCCGTGCCGTCCGCGGTGATGCGGAACGCCCGGGTCGCGAGGTCAGCCTCCAACCGTGCGGTGTGGCCCTCGCGCGACCACTCCAAGGTCAACATCGAGCCTTCTCCGGACGCCGTCAGCTCGGCATCCCACCCGAACGCCGGGTGGGTGTTGCGGAACCGCAGCAGGTCGATCTGGCGCTGCACAACGGGCCTCGCGAGGCCGGCTTCGAGGTCGTCGGCCGACAGGTTGGTGCGGTTGATCTCCTTGTGCCCGCCCGACCCCGCACGCTCGACGGCGGCCAGGTTGTTCTCGCCGGCGAAGAGGTCGAGGTACCACACCTGCGGCTTGCCCGGCATGAACAGGTGGATCGCCCGGGCCAGCAGCATCGATGCGTCGTCGCAGCCCAGAGCGCTGTAGTACGTGGCGTTGACCTGATAGTAGGTCGCCTTCTGGCCGTGGAGATCCTTCACGTAGCCGCCGCGTCCGCGCACTGTGGCGATCACCGACTCGATCTCGTCGTCGCTGAGCAGGCCCTTGAGGTCGAGCAGCGGGATGCCGTCGTGGCAGCCCAGCATCGACACCGTCTTGATGCCCTTGGCCTGGATGTCGCCGATCCACGCGAGCAGGCGCTCGGGAGAGTGCGTCTCGAGCGCGTGGATCAGCAGCCCGGGCAGGAAGAAGTCGTAGGTGAGGAACCCCTTGGCCGCAATCGTCTCGTGGATGCCCTCCTCGTAGCGGGCGTGGATCTCGGGCAGCAGCTTCACCCCGTGCCGATCGGCCAACGCCTTCACCTGGTCGAGCAGATCCCACGTACCGGGGTCGTTCAGGAAGTTCTTCTCGCCGGGCTCCTTGGGGGCGTAGGCGAAAGCGTCCAGCCGGACGATCTCGGCGCCGTAGCCCGCGAGCCTGGCCAGGGTGTCGGCGTAGAACGTCCACACCAGGGGCGACTTGATGTTGAGGTCCATCTGGCCCAGGTAGGTGCGCCGCGACTCCACCAGGTCGACCACGGCGTCCCGCCACGCCTCGAAGCCGGTGAAGTCCGCGTCCCCGGGTCGTCCGCCGTCCGCGATGGTGGCGTTGACCCGGGTGGCCAACTCGTCCGCCGAGGCGTACTGCAGGCCGGCCGCCATCAGGTCCTGGGCGTCCAGGCGGGGGTAGCGGACCTCCTGGTAGAAGGTGTTCCAGAATGGCTTCTCCGACCCGTCGGGCAGGCGCACCATCAACAGCGGCAGGCCCGGCTTGCGGAAGAACATGTGCTCGATCAGGTCCGCGCGTGGCTGGATGTAGCCCTCCGGCGTCATCTCGCCGTGACCGGCCCAGAAGGCGTTCCAGTCGATGAAGAAGTCGTTGTAGGGCGACCTCTCGCCGCGGGCCAGGATGTCTTGGAACTGGGGCGACAGCACCGAGGCGTGGTTGAGGATGAAGTCGAACTTCAGGTCGAGCCCCGCAGCGGCCAGCGCCTCGAGGTCGGCGGGCTTCGCCAGAAGGTCGTTCAGCCCGTAGTCGATCACGCTGAAGCCGCGGTCGAGGTCGCTGTTGAAGACGCTGGGGAGCAGGTACAGCGACCTGAACGCGCCGGCGACCTCGGGACGCTGCACGAACGCCGCCAGGCCTGCCAGGGTGCCGTCCAGGCTGTCGGGGTAGGCGTTCAGCATGACGCCATCGCGGGGGAGGTGGCGCCCCATCGCCTTCAGGTAGGCGTCGTAGGTGAGCAGTTCGCCCTCTTTCGACAGGATCAGGGACGCCTTGGGTGCCTGCGCGTCCAGCTTGGCCTGCTCCAATCCCAAGACGAGCGTCGTGAAGGGACTGTCGACCGCCCCGTCACGGGCGCGAGCGCGGCGGTGCGCCAGCGTCTGCGCCGGGGTGCTGTTGAGCAGGATGGGCACGTCCACGCCCTCGACGAAGTCGCTGTTGCCGTGGGTCCACTCGATGACGAGCACGCGGGTGCCCGAGACGTCGACCTGGTCATACCACTGGTCGGCCTCGGTGCGCCCCATGCGCTTGAGGGTCAGGGTGTCGGCGCCGCCCTTGAAGGCGGCGATGATCGCGTTCACCTCGGCAAAGTCGATCTCGTTCGGTGTCCCGAGGTACGCGGCGAGCGCCGTGGAGCCCGCGCGGAGGTAGGTCGGGAGCCAAGGGTGCTCGGCCGCGGCCGCCGGGTCGGCGTCCGTCCCCGCAGCCTGGAGGGAGGAGAGGGCGTCCCGGACGGACGCGTCGTAGGCCCCGGCGTCCACCAGCCCGCGGACGCCCGCGTGGCGGAAGACGCGCAGGCGTTCGGCGTCGTTGACGGAGGGGATCCGGCGCGGGTAGTTGTCGCCCGACAGGATGTAGGCGCCGATGCCGTCCGCGTTGAGCGCGTGGCCGAGCAGCGATCCCAGCTCCGATTTGCCCACGCCCGAGCCGCCGTAGACGGCCACCACGGCGCGTCCCGCGGCCAGGACGGGGTCGAGCTGCTCCCGCAGGGCGGGGTACAGCGTGGCCGCAGCCGCCAGATGCCAATCGGTGATGTGCACCTTGTCCCCCGGCATGTCGCCGGTGGGGATCGAGCTGGGATCGGGGACCGCGGGGAACAAGGGCACGAGGACTCCTTCGTCGTCTGGGGAACCACGCCCATTATGCCACCGGGGGTGTCCCGGTGGGTACAGAACCCGTAGGAACGGCTTGCGTTCCCACACGGGCATTGTCGAGGGTTCACGGGCGACGCGTAGCGCCATGTGGACTACCAAGGCGATCGCCCGTCGGCACCCCAAAGCCTCTGACAAGGCCTTTCGTCTCAGACCCCGCGATGCGACCCGGAGATTGGTAGTCCAAAGGGCGCTACGTCGCACAGAATCCACGAGGTGTGGTTCCACCTCGGGCACCGGCACATCGGCGTCTGGCGGCGCCGACCATCGCCGCGGGCAGTCAAGGGGAACCTGCACCGAGCTCGGGGTGAAGACGGTCGCCGTGTTCCCGTACGAGGATCGCCTTGCCGAGTACCGGCTGAAGGCCGACGAGAGCTACGAGATCGGTGAACGCGGCCACCCGGTGCGCGCCTACCTCGACGTCGAGGGGATCATCCGCGCCGCCAAGGAGGCCCACGCCGACGCGATCTACCCCGGCTACGGGTTCCTCAGCGAGAACGCCGGCCTGGCCCGGCGCTGCCGCGAGGAGGGGATCACCTTCATCGGCCCCTGGCCGAGGTGCTCGACCTCACCGGCAACAAGGCCACCGCCATCGCGGCCGCCCGCGAGGCTGGCCTGCCGGTCCTGCGCGGCGCCGAGCCGTCGGAGGACGTCGCCCAGCTGCAGGCTGCGGCGTCCGAGATCGGTTACCCGGTGTTCGTCAAGGCCGTGGCCGGCGGCGGCGGCCGGGGCATGCGGCGCGTCGACGACCCGGCCCGGCTACCAACCGCGCTCGAGGAGGCGATGCGCGAGGCCGATGCCGCGTTCGGCGACCCGCGCGTCTACCTCGAGCAAGCCGTCGACCAGCCGCGCCACATCGAGGTCCAGGTGCTGGCCGACGCCACCGGCGAGGTCATCCACCTCTACGAGCGCGACTGCTCGGGGCAGCGCCGCCACCAGAAGGTCATCGAGCTGGCGCCGGCCCCCAACCTCGACCCTGCGCTGCGCGACCAGATCTGCGCCGACGCCGTGCGCTTCGCCCGCCACATCGGCTACGTCAACGCCGGCACGGTGGAGTTCCTGCTCGGCCAGGACGGCCGCTACGTGTTCATCGAGATGAACCCGCGCATCCAGGTCGAACACACGGTCACCGAGGAGGTCACCGACGTCGACCTGGTCTCCTCCCAGATGCGCATCGCCGCCGGCGAACCCTCGCCGAGCTCGGCCTGAGCCAGGACGCCATCCACCTGCGCGGCGCCGCCCTGCAGTGCCGCGTCACCACCGAGGACCCGGCCAACGGGTTCCGCCCCGACACGGGCAAGGTGTCGGTGTACCGGACGCCGGGCGGCGCGGGCATCCGCCTCGACGGCGGCACGGTGTTCGCCGGCGCCGAGATCGGCGCCCACTTCGACTCGATGATGGTCAAGCTCACCTGCCGCGGCCGCGACTTCGCCACCGCGGTGCGCCGGGCGCAGCGGGCGCTGGCCGAGTTCCGCATCCGCGGGGTCAGCACCAACATCGGCTTCCTGCGCGGCGTGCTGGCCGACCCCGACTTCCTCGCCGGCCGGGCCACCACCGCCGGGGCCCAGCGTCCGGTGGATCACGTCGAAGGACTTGTTCGCCGCGATCGCCGGGGTCGAGATCCACTTCTTCTTCGATCCGCAGCAGGCGGCGTCCCTCAGGTGCAACAGTCACGTCGGGCAGGCTACCTTGTCAGCGACGTTTCCAAATTGGCCTTCCGGCGGCGCGGAACAGGCCCCGCGGGGGTTTGCGAATTTCAGGCGCGCACGCCGCCGGGCACCAGCTCGACCAGGTCGGGGGACGACTCGTAGGGCTCGAAGGCCATCATCTCGGTCAGGTACGGTTCCAGGCCCCGCCCGGCCTCTTCGAGGGTCGGCGCATGGCCCAGTTCGGAGGCCACCGAGGCCACCCCCGCGTCACTGATGCCGCAGGGGATGATGTTGTCGAACCCGCCGGTGGAGTTGATCAGGTTCAGGGCGAACCCGTGGATCGTGGTGCGGCGGCTGACCCGGATGCCGATCGCGCACAGCTTGCGCTCGGGGCGCAGGGCATCGCCGGCAACCCAGACGCCGGTGCGCTCAGCCACTCGTCCACAGGTCAACCCCAGCGAGGTGAGGTAGCGGATGATCGCCTCTTCGAGGCGGCGCACGTAGTCGACCACGCCGATGCGGCCGGGCAGCCACACGATGGGGTAGCCGACCAACTGGCCGGGGCCGTGCCAGGTGATCTTGCCGCCCCGGTCGACGTCGACCACCGGGGTGCCGTCGAAGGGACGTTCCTCGGGCAGCGTCTTGCGGCCGGCGGTGTAGACCGGTTCGTGCTCGACGTAGAGCACCTGGTTGCAGATCTCGTGGGAGGCGACCCGCGCCAGCACCTCACGCTGGTAGTCCCAGGTGGGCAGGTAGGGCGACAGCCGCGGCGGGTCCTCGGTGAAGCCGAGGTACTGGAACTCGAGGCC